>JAOAIJ010000007.1 GCA_026414765.1 Clostridia bacterium
ATGTTGCGCTTACTGCAAGGCTCACTGCACTCCTCAAACTTAAGTTCAGTTTCCTCTTTTCTTCCAGCATACGCTTTTCATCTTCTGTAAAAAGCTCTATGCTGCCTATTGCCTGTTCCGGTTTGTCCGAAACTTTTTCCAGCAATAATTCGAAATATCTGATAAAATCCTTTATACTGCCTTCCTTGAAAAGTCTGGTGTTATATTCCAGTACACATCTCAATCCACCCTGATTATTAGGGTAGGCATCAATTTTAAAATCAAGCTTTGAAGTTTTCATTTCCAGTTCAAAGCTGGAAAATTTCATGCCATCAATTTCAATGTTTTCTTCTGGTTTCAGTTCATTGTGGAATATGAACACAGTATCAAAAAGCGGATTTCTTGTACGGTCAAGCTTGGAAGTCATGTTTTCAATAATTCTGTCAAAGGGACAATCCTGGTTTTCATAAGCTTCGAGGATCGTACTGCTTGTAGATTTGATAAAATCTGTTACAGGACTTTCATCATCAAGGTGAACCTTGATCGGAATAAAATTAACGAACATTCCTATAACATTTTCCAGACTCTTATGTCTTCTTCCTGCTACCAGTGAACCTACAACAACCTCACTTTGCCGGCTGTACTTGCCAAGCAGCAGGGTATATGCGGACAGAAGAATAGAATTCAGGGTAGTTCCCAGTTTTTGTGCAAGTACCTTTAAGCCGGTAATAGTGTTTTCAGGAACAATAAACTCCTGAACACTTCCTGTAAACACTTGGTTTTCCGGTCTTCTGAAGTCTAAAGGCATATCCAGGACCGGTACATCTCCTGAAAACTTCTCACACCAGTACCTTTCCTGCTTTTTCATCATTTCTGTCTCAAGCAGGCTGTTATGCCATGCTGAATAGTCTTTATACTGAATAATCATTTCAGGCAATTCACATGCCTGATACAGCTTAATAAAGTCTTTCAGCAATATAGCCTGTGAAAATCCATCAGAGACAATGTGATGAGTGTCATAAAACAGTATATATTCGTCTTCAGCTGTTTTTACAAGACAAACCCGGAACAGTGGCGCCTTTGATAAATCAAAGGGTTGAATAAGATTGTCTACTACCATACTCAACTCATTTTTATCACACTCAATATATTGAAGTTTAAAGTCAAATTGTTTCTGCACTACTTGTACCGGCTCGCCGTTAACAAACCTGAAAGAAGTTCTAAGTGACTCGTGCCTTTCTACTATCTTTCTAAATACTCTTTCGAGATAATCTACATCTACATGTCCTTGAATTTTTACAGCTATGGGTATATTGTATGATGCCCCCGTATTCCCCAGCTGTTCTATCAGGAATATCCTTTTCTGAGCTGAAGAAAGACTGTAGTACTCCTGTTCTTTTAGAGGAACAATAGCCGGTAAGGCTGTTGCTCCGGTAGTGTTCTCACTGAGCTTTTTATCTATGAATACCCCGAGTTCACTTATTGTCAGGCATCTTAACAATTCTGATACCTTGATATTGATATTCAGTTTGTTATTCAGGGTGTTAGCTATGTTCATAGCTATTATCGAGTCTCCACCCAAATCATAAAAATCATCATTCACATCCAGTTCGTCAAAACCCAGTATTTCGCCCCAAACTTCTGCCACCGCTTTTTCAGTTTCGCTATAAACACCGCTGCTTTTTCCTTTCAGAGTAACTTTTGCTGCTGTGCCATACGTCTGGTTTCTTTCCATAACTTTCGCTTCAGCTGACTTATTTGACTGCCCGATGCAATATCCGGATACCTCAGGTATATCAATCCCACACCTTTTTCTGTCGAAAGCATATGTAGGAATACTTATCCTTCTGTATGAACATGCCTCATAAAGCCTGTTCCAGAAAACACTGGCACCATTTATGTATAATTTACATATATCTCTCAGAACAGAAGGCTTATCTTCACAATTCTTAAATCCTGTTACCTTGCTGTTGACAATTCCATTAATATTTTTGAGTTCAGTCTCACTTATCTCAAACACACTTCCATTGCTTTTATTCCCGTTACCAATTTTAAATTCGCCAAAATATATACCCTTTTCTTCATCAGTTTTAAGATTATCAATATTTAATGAAGAGAGAATTTCCTTAAGTTCAAAAATCTCATTTACGATAATAGCCAACCGTAAGGCATAATGCCCTCTTCCTGTATTCGCAGTAAAGCATAAATCCCCAAGTGTTCCATCAATTCCGTTTTCCAATGCTTTGACATATTTACAAATAAGGTTTTGTAATGCATCCTTACTCTTTGCAGAAAGTGTGAACAAGTGTGCATTATTTCCTTCATCATCCATTTTTTCAAAGGAAGGTGCTTCTTCCATTACTATATGGCAGTTGGTTCCGCTTAATCCGAACGCACTTATACCACACCGCCTTGGATGTTCTTCGCAAATCCATTCATTCAGTTTCGTATTTACATAAACGGGAGAATTACCAAAATCTATATTCCTGTTCGGTTTTTCAAAGTGTATTGAAGGTGGTATCTTTTTATTTTTCAAGGATAGTACTGCCTTAAGCAATCCAGCCAATCCAGCTGCACTGTCCAAATGCCCCAGATTCGTCTTTACGGATCCTACTCCACAAAACTGTTTTCTGTTGGTATATTTTGAAAAGGCTCTTGTGATACCGTCAATTTCTATTGGGTCACCCAGTTTTGTTCCTGTTCCATGCGCTTCTATATAAGTTATTGTCTCAGGGGTGACACCCGCATCATTCCAGGCATTTTCTATTACATCCGCCTGGGCTAGAACGTTAGGTGCGGTTATACCTATGGAAGCTCCATCCTGGTTTATTGCACTGCCCTTGATAACCGCGTATATATTATCTCTGTCCCGCAATGCTTTTGATAATGGCTTTAAAACTATAGCCATTACCCCTTCTCCCATACAGGTACCATCAGAGTTGTCATCAAAAGCTCTGCAAATATAGCTTTTAGATTCTATCCCAAGCATGTTTTCATCTTCCAACGGAAGCAGGCTTATTTTTACACTACCGGCAATCGCCATATCACAATCGCCGTTTCTTAAGCCGCGGCATGCCGTATGAACTGCAACCAGTGAGGATGAACAGGCTGTATCCATGACTATGCTGGGTCCTTTCAAATCCAGAACGTATGAGACCCTGCCAGGTATTACTGCTGCCATATTTCCGGGTATGGAAATTCCCAGGGAAGAAGGATCAACTTCTGCTATAAACCTTTGATAAGCCAGATCAGATACAAATCCGCAGTATACACCCGTACGGCTTCCCCTCAACTGTTCTCCTCCATATCCTGCATCCTCTATTGCACCTAATGCAGCTTCAAGAAATAACCTTTGGTTCGGGTCCATTAGACTCGCTTCCCTAGGCGACAAGTTGAAATACCTGAAGTCAAATTCATCGATCCTGTCCAGATATGATCCCCTTTTATAACCAATACCTTCAGGATTCATTCCTTTGAATTTGAAGTAGGAGTCAGCCTCAGCCTTTCTTACACCCGGGAGATCCGTAATACAGTCTTTTCCGTTAATCAGGTTTTCCCAAAAACCATTTATATCTTCTGCCATAGGCAGCTTTGCTGAAATGCCTATGATTGCTATATCTTTGCTGTCAGCTTCATTAACTTCTGTCACACTTACGTCATTAATGCTTTTTGCCAGCTCTTTTAGATTTATATTAAGCATATTCCGACCTCTCCCAGAAAAATTATTAATACCGATAAGAGTCATAGGAACATATCCGGTGAAGCAGATTTCTGTACGAACAAATGCTATCGCATTATGTTCTTCTCCAAGAAAAGTATCTACCCCACCGACAGGTACACCGTATCATTTTGATGCTATGTATCCTGGATGCCCTCCTAAATATCAGGAGTATCCCCCTTCGAACACCTTATGCATAGGAAATTAGTATCAACAATTTCCTATGCATAAAGGAAACATGTCCCTAAATGACAACTATATCAGCAGGTACAAAATCGCAGCAGTCTGCTGTTTTATTTTTTTACACAGGGATTGTATTGTTTTCTACATGTCCGTTTTTACGGCTATCCATGTAAATGAAGTAGTATATTGCCAATATAAGTACCAAGATTACAGCAAGAATGATTGCTAAAAATGCATCTCCCTGATCTCTAAGCTTGTACCACACTCCAGTTTTGATTGTTATGGCAATTACCCATATACTTGAGATTTGAAGAACGATAGGAGCAAAAATCGATCTCATATAAACATAAGCAAGATTATAAAGAAGTGCAGCAATAGAAGCATATAGTCCTATTGCAGCCCCCATGGTGTAGGTGTTTATAAGTCCGTATATGGCGGTTGTTATCAATATGGACGGATAAACGGGGACACCACTGCGTATTTCATTGAATATGGTTCCTCTGAAGATTATTTCTTCAAAAGCAAATGTTATTGCTATCATTGGAATAAATATGATAAAGCTTGTATATCCGTTCACCTGAAAGGTTAAGAACTGTTCAAATACTGGAACATTCTCAACAACAAAGCTTGTGTTACAAAGGAAGCAGGTGAATACGCCCATAAGAATACCTGCTGCAAACACTTGCAGGAAGTTCTTTATACTTAATTTAGAAAAGTTGCAGGTTTTTATCAGGTTTTTGCCTCTAAGTTTGAAAACCAAAACAAATACTGCAAGAACCAAAACAAAGCTTATAAAGCTTATAAGGTCATAATTTCTTTCATAAACTGCTTTCGGAAGTATTCCGCTGAACCAGATTTTCTGTACTCCCAGTGAAAATGCAAAAACGATAAAAAGGTAAAATATTACATAACCTGCAATACTAAAATACTTCTTCATCTAAACCTCCATATCCCCAATATGCCCCTTGTTATTAACCTCGAAGAGCAAGCTCTTCTGAGGTAATAACAACATAGGAATATTCTAAACGCAACACGTAATAATAATCCCATCAGGCACACAAAAGTATTTATATACTCTTTATGGGGTTAATTTTAATAAATTGAACCTGCCATGCAGTAAAAGTGCATCAGCTTTCCATATAAAATCATTCAGGCTAACCTGATTAAGCCGACGGCAAACCAGTCATTTTACTACTGTTCTGGTTTTTACTAACTCTGTATAGTACTACAAGCATAATAAGTGTTAATAAGATACTTATTATGAACAGAACAAGTGAGCTTCCACTTGTAAATAGTCCGCTTAGCCCTGTTCTTTTGAATAAGATCAATCCCATGGTACAGCAAACCTGTGTAATAAATGATGACCAGATAGAACCGCCAAAGTAATATATTATTCCAAATACAAGCTGGCCTGAGAACGCATATATAACTGCTGAAACAGGATTTTGGAAATAAACAAGTTCTGAAGCATAAAATGTTGCCTGGACAACCAGAGCAACCCCAGCAGGTATCACTCTGCTCATTTCATTAAATGCAAGCCCTCTGAAACAAAGCTCTTTATAAAAATTATTTATTAGGGTTACCAATATAACAAGTATAATGTTACCTCCTATTATCCAGTCAATGGATCCACCAATTGGCTCTACACTGGACTTGAAGGCGTCCACCTTAAGAATGGAACTTGTAAACATCGCTAATGCCAGACCCAACCCTGCACATATCAGTCCGTTAGTCATAGAAATAGCTTTAAATTTTGCAAATGTAATGGGATTTTCCTTCCTTACGAATTTTACCAGTAATAATAATGCAGTAATCGATACCGGGTCTAAAATCAGGAAAGCAGAAGTGGGTGTAGTTTCTCTCATTGAGTTAATCCATCCCACATTCTTAATTAACTGCAGCATACCGATATTTATCGATATGGGAAGAATAATGTAAACCAGTACAAACACAAGCGCTTTCAAATACTTTTTCATACTCAAACCCCCTGAATTTAAAATTTATTTGTTTCCTGCTGCGTTTCAACAGCATCTATTTCAACTGCTGTATCATGGAAATCCGTTTTTCTTGTCAAACTGGTTACAGTCAGAAGAATACTCCATAAAACAACAGTTATTGTTAACCATATAAAGCCTGAGGGTGCAAAAGAAGCAAATGTCCACCCGTTATAAAATACTCCTGTGTAAAAAGCAATCATCCAAAGCGCTAAAAAGGCCACAAGTGCAACCGCTTGCACAATTGATATGAAAAAAGCCCGCTTTAAGCTATGCTTGCCAGAGAAGATAAAATGTCTTTTTCCTGCAGAAAAGCTCTTCAAAACTTTTCTAATATACACTATCATTAGCAGAACAAGTGCAAGAGAAATCATGCGGATGAGAGTTCTCAGCAGTATATTCTTTACTCTGAAATCAGGATAATGCCCCGTTTCCCATTTGGCCCACAAACTCATCAGATCCCTGTGCAGATTCTCTCCGTTTTCACTATTGGTAAGTACAACCAGTCCACTGCGGTTTTCGGGAATAAACACATATTGTGATCGCCAGCCCCTGTTTGTTCCCCCATGATAAATCAATCTTCTTCCATCCGGCAAATCTTTTATGATACACCCCAGGCCATAATCCTTTTTCACAGGGTTACGCATAACAGACAGGGTAGACTGCTTCAATACGTTCCTTCCTGCCGGGTTAACATCACTATCCAGATTTGCTGCTACAAACCTGGCAAGATCGGGAGCTGTAGTGTATAATCCTGCAGCTGCAGTTTCTGCAAATAGGTAGTTTGGCATTTTATTACCTGATACATCGTATGGCGTAGCTGTTTTGGTTTTCAATCCAGGCTCCCATTCATAAGAGCTGCTCATCATTCCAAGTGGTTCAAGTACTTCCTCTTTCATATACTTAGAAAACGGCTTTCCGGAAACTTCTTCTGTGATCAGCTGTAACAGTGTGTACCCTCCACCGGAATACTTATATTTTTTGCCGGGTTTTTTTGTTATCTTAAGTTCCTTTACCCCTTTTACCCTTCCCGATAGCGAGTTTTCCAGACTGGGAACTTCTTCAGCAGGAAAATATCCGGCATAGCCTCCTTGCGAAAGTCCAGCAGTATGGCTCAGTATCCTTCTTATTGTTACCTCATTGTTATCATAATCTGTCTTTGGAAGATGCCAACGGGTCAAATACCTTTCAGCCGGAGTATCCAGATCCAGTTTACCTTTCTCTACCAGCTTCATGACTCCCCATGCTGCAATCGACTTGGAATTGGAAGCTACCTGGAATACAGTGTCTTTTGTTACTGCTTCCTCCTTGCTCTTGTCTGCCCACCCATATCCTTTTACCCAGTCAACTTCTCCTTTTCTTACCAATGCTACAGCTGTCCCGGGTACATTATACTTTTTCATCAGTTTGGGAACAGTTTCATCAAACTGTTGTTCCACACTGCTGAAGCTGTCCGCCTTCACCGTTGGATTAATTTCATTGAATGCTGTAATTGTCACTGATACAAAAAATACGATTGCCAGTATCAGCAACAATTTAGATTTTGACCTCAATATCAACCTCCCCTTTCGATTCTTTCTGCTGATCTAAAAAAGTTCTGTAATATATGTTTCTTGAAGCAATAATGCTTATACCCAGCATCAATAGCCCTGAAAAGAAAGTAATATATGTCCACTTCACTCTTTCAAGTAAAATGCCATATACCCACATTCCCAGAGGAGTAGTAATATATAAGGCTGATGAGAAAACCCCTATTACTCTGGCTCTTATCTCATCAGGTATCTTTAATTGAAAATAAGTAACTACAGGAATGTTTTGAGCTGTATTCATAGCTCCATACAATATCAATATCAAACAAAATGTAATCGTAATACCCCATTTGCTGACCCCTTGGAAGAACGGAATTTCTGGGAATCCCCAAGCCAACACTAGTAAGGCCTGCAACATAAAAAGAGTAAAAAATCTGCTCAGCAATTTTCTGCTTGCCTCTTTATTAAGCATAATAATTACGGCCGATATTATAATTCCTATCGCCGCAGAAGATTGAATTAAAGACAGCTGAAGACCGTCTATCTTGATAATGTTGTAATTAATAAAGGGAATAACGATAAAAAGCAGCGGATTATAGATGAAATTTAAAACAGCTGCCAGAATGAAAAAGAACTTCAATATTTTGTTCTGATTAAGATAGCTTAAGGAAACTTTGATGTCTTCAATATAACTTTTTACTCCACCTGTGCCCGTACTTAACCTGTTAAACTCATAAATCAAAAATGTTTCTGCAATACCTGCTATAATGAAGCCTACACCGTTTAAAAGGATTACTATTTTTATACCAAGTAATTTATAGGCAAGAGCACCTGTTATCGGCCCAATTATACTTATAGAAGCGTTTATTGCTTGAAAAGTCGAATTTGCCCTTGATACATTATCCTTGCTTACAAAGTCGGGAATGGAAGAATTAATGGCAAGTGAAAATAATGCCTGAATTATACCTATTATAAACGTATATATCATAATTAAGACTACACTCTTGGAGTTGAGCGCAAATACCATAAGGAACATCAGTACCGTGATCCCACTAAGTATATCTGTAGTAACAATAATTTTCTTTTTGTTATGTTTGTCTACATATGCCCCTGCTAAAATATTAACTATTACACCGGGAATTATGGAAACACTCAAGGTAATTGAGAAAGCAGTTGCAGACCCTGTCAGATCCAGTATATAAAGCCCTATCGCAAATCCAAAAATTGAATTGCCCATGCCTGATACTATTCTGCCAATAACAAGGAGCATAAAATTCAGGCTTGATCCCTTATGTGTTTTTTTTGCGTTTAAATCCAGATCCAAACTATCCATACATTATCCCCGCAGCATAAATAATAATAAAGTATTGAAACAAATAAATTATCAATAAATAAAGCAGGCACAATGATTTGGATAATGTAGCAAAGACAAAAAAGTTTACAAAAAATGTTTACTAGATTATCATTGTAGTTTATAATAGAAAATGGCAGTATAATAGCATTCTGCTATATGCCCAACCCATAAATCATATATCTTCTTGGCGGGAGCTAATGATTTATGGGTTTGCTTTATTTACAATTTATTATTAAATAATATACATTTTAGCTATATTTTACATATACTTACATGCAAAGTCAAGTTAAAAGTTAACAAAATGTGTTTACTAGATTATCACTATAATTTATAAAAGAAAATGGCAATATAATAGCATTCTGCTATATGCCCAACCCATAAATCATATATCTTCTTGGCGGGAGCTAATGATTTATGGGTTTGCTTTGTTTACAATTTATTATTAATTAATATACATTTCAGCTATATTTTACATATACTTACATGTAAAAGTCAAGATAATTCGTGTTAATTTTCCATGTTAAATAATTCGCAAGTTTACATAATACATATATTTATTTGGTATATTTTAATAGAATATAGCAACTAAGATACTCTTGGGGTTTTTATGGATTATTATAAATAAAGTAAATGATTAATGTTTAAGAGAAAGCTTTTCGAATGTTAAATCATCTACACTTTCTATATCACCTTTTAGTATTCTGAAAATAAATTCCTTTTCAAGCCCCGTCGCTTGTGCATATTCATCAAAATTCATATTGCGGCTGGCCCGTTGTATAGTTGAAATAAGCTTATCAGAGTGCTTTATTTTTACTCTGTCGATTCCTTCATTCATCATTTTTCCTCCTTAAGCAATAAGCATGAAAAGGCTCATTTCTGAGCCTTTCCTTTGGGATTCTTCCCTTTATTGTCGTAATTTTCTGCATATGGTTCATATGCATTCTCCCCCAATTGGTCATTATTTGACTTTGGACCGGGTTTACTTTTCTCCTTATTTGCCATAATATACCTCCTCTCTTTTGATGTCACTTATTGTTTATTTATAATTATTCACTAACTTGGATCATTTTCATCCAGATAGACTCTTGTAACTTTTGTGTAATCACCTTTTCTTATGTCTTCGCGACTTGCAGCCTCACCAAACTTTGAGTCATTGAACCCGGGTGCTACTGTAGGATCTTTCTTTTTTGATTTTCCACTACTTTTGTTTTTCATAATACTTCTCCCTTTCTATATTATTTCAAACTCGGCCTCATTTATTCGTTTTATGCCTTCTATACTCCCTAATTGTCCTGACAGCTGTATAAGCGCACTATCCTTGCTTTTCGCTTCCAGCATGACATCAAAATCCCTTCCGACCGTCTTTGCAATTTCGAGAAATTTCAGGAACTCACTCAATTCTATATAGTCAGCATGGCTCCTGAAGTCCTTCTCAGATTTCGGACTGGAAAAATGTATCTTCGGGTTGAAATATTGATTGTCCCATGTACTAAAAATTTCTCCCAGCATATTCTCCAGGCTTTCTCCATTATTTGCACATGTATGGTGATGCACATCCAGAACCATTGGTATGTTCAAGCGTTTGCACATATCTAAAACATCCTTGGCTGTAAAAGATTTATCATCATTTTCAAGTATTATTCTGTTTCTTATCCTGTCCGGAAGTCTTTCAAAGTTTTCCTTGAATCGCTTAATCGAACTCTCCTTATCCCTATACAACCCTCCTACATGTAAAATCAGTTTATATCGGCTGCTTTCCATGCCCATTGCTTCAAATATTTTCACATGATAATCCAGATCCTTTATTGAATCAGCCAAAACCTTTTCTGTTGGAGAGTTGATTAACGTATAGTGGTCAGGATGAGCACTGATCCTGAAATCATTTTCTATGATAAAGTCCCCTAATTCTCTGAATTCATCCCTGAAATCACCAATATAATCCCATTCATCAGTCAAGGGATGGGTTGCCAGTGGTATCAGCTTTGATGTCAGTCTGTAAACATGAATATTATAAGCTTTGTTGTAGCGTAGTATTCTCAGTGTATTTTCAAGGTTCTTTCTAGTAATTTTTCTTAGTCTGTAGAGTTTTGCCTCCTCATCTGGAAGCTTGTTAAATGTTGCAACGGTAACCGTTCCCGAAGGTGAGCAATCTTCGAGGTTTAGTGTCATTGCCACATAGCCCAGCCGGAATTTCATATAACCTCCATGCACAAAGAAATCGTGGTAAAACTTCAGTCCTATTTTACCCAAAAGAAATGAGCCTATTCGGCCCATGTTCTATCTGTTACGCTACCCGGATAATCACTATCTGTGTTAACTATTCTTTACCGCCCTGATTACAAGCATATATGAGTTTACATCGTATGATGTCCCGCTAAAATCACCATAAAGCTCAACATCCGAGAATCCGGCTTCCTTTACAACATTTGAAAGATCACAGCATAAAACAGGCAGCAATTCTATCGAGTTTTCAAACCTTTCCTCTCCGTTTTTATTATGTATTTCCAAAATGGTATTAAAGCTTACAGTCCCCCTATTTTTATCAAATTCATATTTTCTTACAAACTTCAATCCTACTTCATCGTTCTTTATGACAGGCAGCTCATTTACTCCTTTATTAATGATTCTATCGTAATTAATAATCTGTAATATTAAAACACCCGACTTCCCCATAAGCGAGTATGTCTGTTTCAGAGTATCCGATATTTCTGCCAGACTTCCCAGATGCACTAAGGAATTACCTATGCAATAAATACAATCAAAATTCAAATCCTGCTGGGACATTTGGTTTTGAGCCATAGTTTGCAGCTCATCAAGCTCTTTCATATCCTTCCTGAAGACATCAATTCTCACACCTTCAATCACTGCTTTATTTGCTGCTACTTCCACCATCTTCTCATCAAGATCTACTGCCGTGACATTATAACCCTGCTTTGCAAGTGCTACTGAATATCCGCCCGAGCCGCAAGCAACATCAAGTATCCTTTTTGGAGGCATACCTGCAGAATCCTTGATAAACTTTAGTTGAGGCTCCCCTACAGGAAAAATACAGTCATAGTATTTACTTATCTGTTCATAGAAGCTCATATTTATTCTCCTTGTCTCCGACTATATCGAGTATGTTCACCTTATCTCTATTTATGCCACTTTATTGATTAATTAAACAAAAAGGCTAAATATTTATATTCCTGAAACTATAACATAAAAAAATACGACACATTGATATGTACCGTACTTTTTTATGTTATAGCCTAATAATTTTTTTCAGCCCATTCTGCCGCCTTCTTCACCATCTTCTGATGCTCCGGATCAACTTTCGCTGTCCCGTGTGTTTTACTTCCCAGAAAGTGAATGCAGAAGTGCCCGTCCATACCATTACCTTTTAAAGTGTCAAGGTTTTCTCCTGCACCATATCCTACACTCCGCCACTTCACATACTCATTTGCAGGCTCACTGTCCACACCTGCGTGAGGCATCCCATTCATGGAAGCCGCCATCTTTTTACCGCCGGTTATCACTATAACAGCTCTTCTTTCCCAGCTCCAGCTACCGCCATATATTTTTTTCATAATAGCCGCATCTTCTTTTGTAAGTGCCTCAGAGTCTGCATGGTTATACCCGTATGTCCTTTTGACTTTGAAGCTCAAGCCCGTTTCTATGTCATATATTTCTGCAGTGTCTCCGATGGCAAAAACATCTTCGGCTTCATTTCTCCAGGGAATCATATAGCTATTCCTGTCTGTATCCCCTCTGGATAGTGTGCTTACTCTTTTTGCACTGGAAACAGTGTTTTTTCCCTTTCGCAGTTTGTTAATAAGGGAAATTGTCTCAGGTCCTGCAATCCCGTCTTTGCGTATGCCGTGTTTGGCCTGTAGTTTTTTTACAGCTGATACCGTCACATTGCCATAATACCCTGTAGGAGCCATCCTAAAAAACCCAAGTTTTCTTAAATCCTCCTGCAAGGTTGAGATAGCAGTTCCCTTCATACCTTTTTTCAGCACCTTAGGTGCAGCCGATACCTGGATCGAGCTAAAAGCAAATACAAGTACCAATGTCACAGCAACCGCTAAAAAAAGCCCACTTCTTCTCTTTTGCATATAAATCTCCTCTCCCCGATATTACTTAAATACTTAACTAAGTAATATCAGCAGCTTACGAGGTTAGTTGACGGGTTAGGTAGAAGAGCCACCCTTTCCGACTGTGTGATTTATCTTTTATAATAGACCACTTCGGAATTAACCCCTATAGACCAGAATTATTAACAACTGAGTATTAACATCAGTATTCATAATCCCGTACTACAAAATAATTCCCCCGTTTTCCCGGAAAACCGGGAAATTCAGCTAAATAATATTTTTCTCAGCTCTTGTTATTTCCATTTTTCCAAAGCTAAGTCTTTTTAGATTATACCACTAATAGTTTACATAATGAATGGCCAATTATTTCCTGAAGCCTTAAGCATAAGAAGCACTTTCCAGCGAAAAATATTAGTAAAACTTTTTATTCAGAAAGGGATTAATATGACTAATATAAGCGCAGTTTTCGAAAAGATGGGTGAAGGTAAAAAGGCTGTGGATGCACTTAGAGAAACAGGATATAAAAGAGCATATCTCGATATGGTAGATAATTACCTCAGTGAATATTCCTCAGAGATCAATTTTGCAGGGACTAGAAGCGCTCCAAGCCTTTCCGCCCTTGTTCTGAAATCCGATGGACATATCCTGAATATCGATAAAGGGCCTTTAGTTGCATCAAACCCTATGGTCAGCGGTATAGGCGCCTACAGAGAGATGGCAGATGCCGGCACAAGGCTGATCGTTCATGTAGAAGATGAAAAAGTAGAAGAAGTAAAAAAACTGATACGCTCATATGGAGGGAAAATATAAAATCCCGCAACGGCTACTTTTTTTACCTTTACAAATACTTTGCTATCAATATTTTTATATATTTAAAAGGATTTTTTGCAATTATATTGAATATACATTATTATAAGTTAACAAAATATTCTATATAGTTTTTATTACGCCAACATGCTGCAATTGTACATCATAATTCCTATATCATCTGCGCGGAATAGATTTTACAGCATTCAATGATTGTTTTTTAATAGTTGAGCAATTCCCTTTAGCAATTTACTTATTTTTACAGAGCAAATTATCTACTTATTTTATCAGTATACACACCTTTAATTTCATCTTAATTGAGATTAGTCCGGTAGCGTATGCATAAGATATTGTATAAGAGCTCTAACGTTTAACAAAACTTTTATACTAATGAAAGGGTGAGCTATAATGAAAGCAATTATTATGGCAGGCGGAGAAGGCTCCAGGCTGCGTCCCCTCACATGTGACCTTCCAAAGCCTATGGTTCCTGTCATGAATAAACCTATCATGCAGCATATAATAGAACTTCTTAAGTCCTATGGAATTACTGAGATAGGCGTAACCCTGATGTACCTCCCTCAAAAAATCAAGGATTATTTCGGGAATGGCTCAAGCTTCGGTGTAAATCTCCACTACTTTACCGAAGACTCCCCGTTAGGAACAGCCGGAAGTGTAAAAAATGCCGGTGATTTTCTGGATGAAACATTTGTCGTCATAAGTGGCGACTCATTGACAAATATGAACCTGTGTGAGGCCATAAAATTCCATAAATCAAAAAAGTCCAAAGCAACCCTTATACTTACAAAGGTCGATGTTCCCCTTGAGTATGGAGTAGTACTGACAGACACCCAAGGTGCTATAACTGGTTTTTTAGAGAAACCAAGTTGGGGAGAAGTATTCAGTGACACTGTAAATACAGGCACCTACATACTTGAACCGGAAATACTGAAATACTTTGAAAAGGGGCAAAAGTTTGATTTTAGTCAGGATTTATTTCCTATTCTGCTGGAAAAAAAAGATCCCTTATATGGCTATGTAACTACTGATTACTGGTGTGATATAGGCGATTTAAGGGCTTATCTGCAGGCTCATTATGATGTATTTGAAGATAAAATACGTTTAAATCTTGATGCTGTAGAAATAAAAAAAGGGATCTGGATAGGAGCAGGATCTGTTATAGAACCAAACGCTCAAGTCAATGGTCCATGTTTGATAGGAAACAACTGCCGTATAGGTAACGGTTCCGTTATAGAGAACTTCTCCGTATTGGGTGATAACAATATTATTGAGGACGAAGTATCTTTAAAGCGTAGTGTTATCTGGGACAATTGTACTATAGAATACGGCTCTGAGATAAGAGGTGCAATACTCTGCAACAGTATAAGTCTCAAACACTATGTATCTGTGTTTGAAAATGCCATTATCGGAGATAAATGTATAATTAACGAAAGGGCAATTGTAAAACCAAATATAAAAATATGGCCCCAAAAAGCCATAGACCCGTTAGCTATAGTAGATAGGAATATTATATGGGGTTCCAAGCATTCCAAATCGATATTTGGCGAAAGTGGCCTTTCAGGAATAATAAATGTGGATATTTCTCCTGAATTTGCTACAAGACTCGGAGCTGCTTACGGGTCAATATTTAAAAAAGGAGCTAAGGTAGTAGTAAGCTCTACAACGTCAAATTCAGCAAGAATGTTTAAGCATGCTTTCGTATCCGGAATACTATCAGTTGGAGTAGAAGTATTTAATCTTAGCAGTCTGCTTACCCCTATATCCAGGCATGCAATCAACTTTCTTTCGGTTGAAGGCGGAATACATATAAAAGTCGGTGATGACAACCCTAACAAACTTCGTGTTGATTTTATGGATTCCAAAGGTGCCAGTATTAGCAGGGTAATGGAAAGGAAAATTGAGAATGCCTTCTTCAGAGAAGATTTCAAACGCTGTTCAGGCGAAGAGATAAGCAGACTTAATAACATAACGGATTTTAAAAACTATTATGTACGCTCGGTTCTGAATGAAATTAACACACAGAGGATACGGGAAAAGTCACCAAAGGTTTGTGTAATATCCCCTTCCGACTTTGTAATATCAGTAGTAGTGCCCATGCTGACAGATGTAGGTTGTAAAACTGTAAGTTTCTCTTCATTGACACTAAACGATATGAATCTTATAATAAATGAGATAAATAAGAATAATCTGGATTTTGCCGCATTCATTGATGGTAATGGTGAAACATTGATTCTAATTGATAAACAGGGTAATATAATAAAAGACGATCTTTTTATATCACTTACTTCGCTAATACTCTTCAAAAGTCAGGAAAGCTCGCATGTAGTTGTCCCCATAACTGCACCTTCAGTGATAGAGGAGCTTGCAGCCAGATATAACGGCAAGGTTATACGAACAAAGACGTCACCCCAGGCAATCATGGAACAGATGCTAACAAGGAATGCACTAAAATCACGCGAGAATATAAACCAATTCCTTTTAAATTTTGATGCTCTTGCAGGATTAGTGAAGATTATAGAATTTTTGTGTATAAATAGCCTTTCCCTCAATGACGCTTTAAGGGAAATACCGGATTTTTATATCAGCAAAAAGAATATTTTTTGCCCCTGGGAATTAAAAGGTAAAGTTATGCGAACACTTATTACCGAAAAGAATGGTGAAAAAGTAGAGCTTTTAGATGGAGTAAAATTTATTATGGAAAATGGATGGGCTTTAGTGCTTCCTGATGCTGATATGCCTTTATGCAGAGTTTATTCGGAGGGCGATTCCCCACAAATAGCTGAAGTAATATCAGATAAATATCTTAACAAAATAAAAAGCATTATAGGTGCACCCTAGTTTGTCTTCAAAATTGTAGTAACACCACTAATTTCAGCGGGAGCAGTAAATGAGATCAATTGTTATCACAGAAGAGACCTCAAATAAGAAAATAGACAAAGCAATAAAAGAACTTTTCCCTAGAATGCCGGCAAGTGCCATGTATAAGGCTTTCAGAAAAAAAGATGTGAAGGTAAACGGCGTAAGGGTAAAGGATGATTATATAGTATTGCTAGGTGACAGGCTTGAGCTGTATATTACAGATGATATACTTGATGGAAAAGGATTTTCATTAAATAGCGGCTTTTCCATTGTCTATGAAGATGTAAATTTATTAATCGTCAATAAGGAGCAGGGAATACCTGTTCATCCGGATAAAGATCAGGTTTCCAATACGTTGATTGACCTCGTTCAGGCATACTTGAAAGAGAAGGGAGAATATTCTCCTCATAAATCTGATTCCTTTCCACCTTCACTTTGCCATAGACTCGACAGAAATACAGGCGGTCTGTTAATAATAGCAAAAAATGAAAAAAGTCTCAAAGTTATGCTTGATAAAATCAAAAGCAAGGAAGTAAAAAAATACTACCAATGCCTGGTGTCTGGAAGAATGCAGAAGCAGGAAGAAGAGTTAAAGGCATATCTTACAAAGGATGAACGTAAAAGCAGGGTATTCATAGATGATAAGAGGACTAGGGATTCACTTGAAATAGTCACCAGATACAGGGTCCTCTCGTATGAGAACAATATCAGTAAACTTGAGATAGAACTGGTGACCGGCCGTACACATCAGATAAGAGCTCATCTAGCGCATATCGGGCATCCGATAATAGGCGACGGAAAATATGGGACAAACGCAATAAACCGCCCATTAAAAGCAAAATTCCAAGCGTTGTGGGCTTATAAGCTAAAATTCAGTTTCTGCAGTGATGCAGGAATTCTAAATTACCTGAAGGGTAAAACTTTTGAAGTAAAGCCTACATTTAAGATATAAAAAGGAGTGTCGCAAAACTACTATTAAGTAGTTAGCGATGCTCTTTTTCTCTTCAAAATCAAGCAATCCACAGGTATTCATTGTTAATATTGAAGTTAGGTCTGGCTCCCATTAGAAAAATTCATTTTAGCAAAAGTGAATATCTGTTATTTTCGTGCTATCTTGTTGAGGAGCATTTGTAAAGCATGTTTAAAAAAGTCTGGACTTATCTCTATAATACCTTTATTTGTTTCATTACTTGCCTCTTATTCTGTTAGTCCTGAGAAGCAAAATAACAGTATGTCCGGCTATGCGACAAATAAACGGAAATGAAGATGAAGGCCACGCATATAAAAATGATACAAATCAGGTGTTTTTACTCTCTGCCGACTCCCTGAAAAGCTTTAAGAATAATGATGTACAGCCCGTCTAAATTCCCGAACATATGGGGAAGTGTGATAGCCATTATTTATGTAAATTACAATTTTACAAAAAGCATTGACATATTACAATTAGTAACGTAGAATTATAGTGAGCGGTTTCCAAAAAATGTCATGTATCACAATAATTTCAATATGTATATAGATGCCGTTTATTGTATGATACAAGCACTAAAGCAGCAGCGGTTTGCTGTATAATTTTTCTTTATGACTTACTGCTGTAAAGCTTGCAATCAATCTTAAAAAATGGCTTCTATATACACTCAAACATTATTTTTACTCTTTTGTACTTAATGATCAACTCATAAAGATAATCACATTTAAAGATCATACATTGCTTGTATCCAAAAGTATAGGGGAAAATTGCCTTTTGTTCAATAGCTGTGTTTATGCTGCCGTAAATCCGCACCGTAAATTCTTTATAAATGCGGTTACAGCAGTATGATTAACTGCGGCCTTTTTTGGGAGGTGATATGGAGGAAGGTTGTAAAATGTATTTACGACATCTAGGATTTCTCACATTATTAGAGTTTGAATTCTTAAAAGGAAAAGGAGAGTTTTGTATGAAAAGAAAAAAGTATAGCAGAGCAGCATCATTTCTTCTGGCAGTGATTGTTTGCTTCTGTGCACTGCTGCCTGCCAGCGCCACTCTGGCTGAAACCACAGGAAGTACGGTGAATAATGCTGTCAGTACGGGCTTGACGGTACACTTCAAGAAGCCTGCCGATTGGAGCAGTGAAGTAAGGATACACTACTGGAATCTTACCCCCAGCAGTATTCCGAACAGCGGCTCCTGGCCGGGGATACTGATGACTCCTGAAGCAGACGGATGGTAT
>JAOAIJ010000008.1 GCA_026414765.1 Clostridia bacterium
ATTTGATTGTTGTTTGCATGTCTACCTCCAACATAATTAAAATTTCCCCTTTCAAAGGAGTTTACAGCAAACATTGTTTCCAAATTATGCTGGATACTTTTCTCCGTCAAAAGTGGATACTTTAATTATGCCAGTGACACACGTGTGACTTCATCAATTACCGTCAACACACGGAAACGATTTGAAGTAGCTGTAGCATCCGATACAAAATCTAATGACCACCTTGTGTTTGGAGCTATAAATGCAGCTTCTGGCTTTCCTCTTTTTTCAGAGGGACATTTCTTCTTGCGTTTGCGGATAGAAAGCCCTTCCTCCTTGTAAAGCCGGAATACTTTTTTGTGATTAATATGCATTCCTTCCCGCAAGAGCAATATATGTAACCGCCTGTAACCAAAACGCTTCCATCGGGTTGCAAGCTCTCCGAGCCTTTGCTTCAGCAAACCATCTTGTGACTCCTTGGTAGACTTATATCTTTTGCTTTTCCTATTCAATCTTAACAGCCTGCACACATGACGTTCACTAACGTCAAAAGTATTCTGAAGACTTTCTGCTGCTGCTCTTTTGCGTGCAGGCTCTACAAGTTTTTTTCAATGACATGTTGGAGCATCTGCTTGTCCAAGGTAAGTTCAGCTACAAGCTGCTTAAGTCTACGGTTCTCGTCCTCCAACTGCTTAAGCTTTTTGGCATCACTTGCTTCCATTCCGCCATATTTTGATTTCCAGCGGTAGAAGGTTTGTTCTGAGATTGTATGTTGCCTAACTAAATCCGCAACCTTGGCCCCCTTCTCTTGCTGCTTAAGAATTGCTATGATCTGCTCCTCTGTAAACCTTTTTTTCATCGTTCTTTCCTCCCGGATAATATTAATTATATCATCCGGACTAACTTTGTGAATGGTATACTTTTAGGGGAGCAGGTCATAGGCACCATCTTATTATGCGCTTACGATCATACTCAAGATCACTAAACAGCCGGACATTTCTTTTTAATTTAGGGCTATATACTTCCCAATAGTTACTTCCATAATGACTTCCTCTTTTCATCGGTAAAGGTGTATACATAAAAACCCCACTTTGCAAAATTATTCTATAATAATTTTAGCAATTATGGGGTTTCTGTATACGAGTAAATAATGGCAGTATATGAATATTTGCTCAAATAACATCTTTATTTATATTTGTTTGTCCTGAAGTAACTGTTTCTTTTTTCTTGCACTTATACATAAAAACATCTAAATCGTTTAATCTATTAACTACCTGCTCATTTATTTCTTCCTTGCAGGCAATGCAAAGGAATTCCTTTGCTCTACTAAAAGCTACATATCCAAGTCTGCAAGTATCCGTAGACTCTTTCATGCGATTTTTAATATTTGTTTCTAGCCATTTCATTAATTCCTTCGTATTTGAAGCAACAACCAATACAGCATCTGCTTGCAAACCTTTTGATTTATGAATTGTAAGAAATGAATCTTTATAATCATCGCATTGATATGTAATCTGCTTGTCCTCCATAGCTATTACATTTTTTATTTTTTTAATATAGGTGCTTGTAATATCTGATATCCTTAGTTTAGTAACCTTTTCTCCGGAGATTGTATTATTTGCTAAACCAAATTCTTTTTCTATATAACTAATAACTTTAGCTTCTGTTATTGTCTTATCGGTTTTAATTAAGTAAATAATCCTTAAACATTTTTTTCTTAATTCTAATCGTTCATATTTGAAATATTCACATAAATCCAATTTATTTACACTGTAAAGAGAAGAAATATATTCTTCAGTAATACTAATAACACTAGTTTTTTGTTCAAGTTTGTAGCTTTCACTTTTCTTATATCCAATAAATGCATTATTTTTGTAAGCTAAAAAAAATCTTTCTACTGGTTTGTTTTCACAGAAATTTTTATTCATACATAGTTCATTAAAGTCACTAATAATTTTGTCAACTGATGTACTTGTTATAAAACATACTCTATTTTTTGATGTAATTTTCTCGTTAGAATGAATTTGGGTGACACAAGTATGAAAATTATTAATGAAATTAACAATTGTCTCGCTTGATCTATAATTACAATTAAGACTTTCAACTAAATATACTTTCTTTTTTTGTAACGAGACTATTATTTGTTCCTTTTCTTTGGATGCCTTAGATTCTTTTCTTTGAAAGGACATAATATTTTGTTCAGGGTCACCAACGAAAACAACATGTGTATTATTGCATTTCCTTAAAACATCGAAAATGTTAAATTGCATATTATTTGTATCCTGAAATTCATCGACGAACAAATGTGAAATTCTTTTGCAAAATCTCTCTTTCACAACTTCGTTTTCTAAAATTTTTACTGCTAACGATATAATTTGGTCATAATTTATAATTCCCTTTTCACGCAAACGTTTAATAATTGCGTTTTTTCTTATGTAATAATCATTTGCTTTGGTGTTAAGTTCTAATTCGTAATCAGAAATAATTATTTCACTTGGTATTAGCCCTATTACACCTCCATACGGTTTAATTAAATAATTAATTAAAAAGCTATGAATTGTACCAATAAAGATATTTTCAGTTATACTAACTTCCATTTCTAAACGTTCTCTAATATCATTTGCTGCAGTATTTGTATATGTAATAACTGCAAGAATTTTATTAGGATAGAGTTCACCAATCGCCTCTTTGACTCGTTTAATAATTTCTGTTGTTTTTCCTGACCCTGCGGCAGCTATAATCAAATTTCCATTTTTCTGCTTCACTATTTTAGTCCTCCATAACAAATGAAAAAATGTTTTTTATATAATCAGGGACAATAAACCCTTCGCTATTTTTGGTTAATTCCTCTTCAAGGTAAAAAGCGAAATCTGATTTATCATTCTTAATCCTTTCAAAGTACTCATCTACATCGATTTGAGTTCTCCATGATACTGAGAGAGTTTTATGTAATTGAGAGTGTAGTTTCCCAAATACTTTAATTAGCAAATCTTTACCAGCACTTTTTTGGTTATATTTTAAGATTTCTTTTTCAAAAGTTTTCTCATTATACTCAATTCTAATAATGTTACAGTCATATTCCTTTTTTAGACTTTCTGCTCTATTTTCTGATTTTGTGTCCTTATCTTTATCCGTTAAAACTCCACATTTTATAAAGTATCCATTCTTTACGACCTCAAGAAAATGCTTAAAAGCAACTCCATTTACATTTATAACATTACATCCTACACTTTCTAAAGTCTTATGATAAAGGATTTTAAAAAATGTAGGAATTAATATTTGCTCGGAAATGCCTTCTACAAGTATAATTCTTCTGGCAAAAAACATACATGAATTGGTCGCATCTAAATATTTCTTTAAATATTTAATATGTTCTTCTCCTATATTTCCATTTTTAAAACCTGTATTTAAATAATGGTATTTTAATTTTTCACCATCTCTAAATAACACAACTAAATTATCAAAATCAAGTGAAGTAGTTACGTGAGTTGAATGTGAAGTTATTAGAATCTGTGTGTCTTTTTGTTTATTATTCAAACTCTCGTTATCAGAATATAATTCTTCTATTTTGCTTAGATTACTTGCCAAGTGCTTCTGAAGATGTGGGTGAAGATGTGCTTCTGGCTCTTCAATACCTATAACTCGAAACGCTAACTTTAATTTATTATCTGTATGAGAAGCCAATTGGGATAATATAAGAGAAATAAAAAGTAAGTTGTTTTTTCCAAGGCCATTTCTATCAATTGATATAGGCTCTTGTCCATATATGAGACATAGTTTTTTTATTATTTCACTTACTTCAGGAGAAGAAAAATTGAAATCTATTTCATTATCTACTCCACTATAAGATAAAGAAAATTTATTTAAAAATCTAACCAACTCTTGTCTAATACTTCTTAATTTTTTATTTTCTTTAATATGTGTATTTAACTCTTCCAATAAAGCTTGAATGTCTGCAAAATCACTTCCATAATCTCTATTAATGATTCGGTAAAGAATCTTATACTCACCATTAGCAACCAATTCTTTTTTAGCGTCTCTAAGTGCGTCAAGAATTTCTAACTTAAGCAACTTAAGAAAGTAAGGCTCGCATTTATTTGTTACAGAATCCCCACCATAAATTAAATATTCATATTGCTCAATTGGAAACTCTACATATTCAAATAACTTTTCCTTAGGAATACCAACCAAACCTTTAAGTATTTCAATCTGCTGCTTTAACCATTCAGTTTTCTTAAATCCATTTCTAGGTCTAAATAAATATGTCAGTTTTGCTTTAGTAAGTGTATTCTCATAGAACCAATCACCAACAACAGCTAATTGATCATCATTCATATCATCAAGTATTATCTGAACTTTAACTTCAGGGAAAACAATTTTTGTAGCAATATCATCAATAGCCTTATTAATATTATCAGCAATCTGCTTTTTGAATTTTTCTTTAGTTTTATAGTTAATATCCTCAATATCTAACATTCTCTTTTTAAGCATTGTAATATCTTGACTAATAATTAAGCCTATTGAATCTAATAAATTTGATTTTCCAATATTGTTTTCACCAATAATCGCTGTAAATGGCTTTAAAGGAATAACAAATTCATTTTCACTAAAATTCCGATAATTCTTAATAGTCAATTCAGAAATATACATGATATCACCCTTTACTTTTTTTGTTTCTATGTGTACTACCTTATTGGGGGTTCGATTAAATATGCCATATGGAATACATTTACATTATAATACATAATTCTCCACATTGCTATGTACTGTAATGGATTTTGATAGATGAAAATATAATTATCCGCACTAGAGTTAGTTCTTTTATTTGAGTAGAACTCTAGTGTTGGTTCTATCAAAACAAGTGATAATATGGTATCCTAAGGATATGAATTATAACAAGAGGTTGTAAATATAACCAAATGATGTTGATGGGTTAAATTATCATTCAATAAGAGGTTAGACTTATGTTAATTTCTGAATTTCTTACAAAAAAGTTACTAATAGATGAATCAATATATAGAATCTTAAAGGAAGGTATACCTAATTTTGAATTGAATACTTCATATATTTTAAATGTTGTAAATAGTATAGGTTATTATGAAGTATTATCAGGATTTAAGGATCCATACGAAAGAACTATCCTTTTCTATATTATTAAATATTTAGAAGATCCGATATTTTCATATACATATGAACAGTGGGAATCATTTTGTTCATATTATAGAATTGATATTAGTCCAATAGAAAAGTTGATAACTAGTGATTCTGATTTGGATTTTAGGTTCTTAGTATTTGATGATTCAATAATTGATTTGCATCTACAATTGAAAAGAACAAATATTATTGATGATATGTTTAAGTATCAACTAATCTTACAAAATTTAAGCGAATTAAAGATGGATGCATCACTAGCCAGCCTACAATTCAATACACAATTATATAGAGATATTGCACATTGTGTAACAATGCTTAATGTTAATGTTTCTACGAGAGAGAGTATGGAAAAAGGATATTTTGACAGAAGATTTACTCCACAAGACGAGTCAATAGGAAACATTTCAGCTATTTACGAGGTTTTGTATATAATCCAGGAGTTCTCGTATGATGAAGATAAGGACATGTTAGAAAATCTTTATCATGCTTATAACAATTATATAAAAATTCATATTGATATGATTTTTATTATTTTAAGTTTGCAAGTTATAAAAGTTAGTCCCTTCGCTTCTACTTCTCAAATTAGTATTAGTGAAAAAATAATTCGTACAATAATGAAGTTGCTTAAAGGAGCACGTGTAATTGGAATTTTAAAAAATGATAGATATTTTTGTACTGATAAAGAATGGTTTATGCGAGATGCAGATGATGATACAACTAGATTGCAAATATTATATGAATATTATAACGGTGATCAGTATAGCTTACGCCTAGATTTATCTCATAAAGGCGTTAATTCTTTTCATTTGAACAATTTATCAAAAGGTAAAATTGATTATTTCCCAATAGACAGTAGTCAAATAGAAAAAGTGTACTTATTAAATCATGAGTATAAGGAATGGTTCATTAATTATAATAATGACTTGTTTTTTCTTAAGGATAGATATAAATCATTAATTCATCAAAGTGAACATGAAAAATTAGAAGAAATACTAAAAACAAATAAGCATTTTTTAATCCCTGAACTAGATAATGAAGAAAATGTTCTTAACTTTCTTGATTTTTGGTTAAAGTTCTTCGTTTCATTAGCAAAAGATATGCCAAAGGAAAAAATAAATCCTAATATGATATATTATGAGCGTTTTATCTACGGATTTATTGAGGAGTATTTTTACAGAAGAAAAGTAACTAAAGATTTCAATGAAGGGGATTTTAAATCAAAGATAATTGCTTATACAGTAAGTATAGGGTTATTTGATTCTAGCGAGATAGATATTTTAAAAAATGATTTTTCAGTCACTGAAGTACTTTCTTACATGATTTTGCTTATTCAACAGTAACTAGTGGATGAAATATGTTTGGAAAATATAGAAAAATTTAAATCATACTTATTTCTATATAAAATAGTTTGGTGTTGCATTATGTGAGTAATTTTGCTTCACACACATTTATAAGTGGTAACTTTACTTCAAAAAATAATGAAGTAAAGTTACCACTTAAAGAATTAGTTGTATTTAATATAAAGTTTTTTATCGAGGTATTTTTGTTTCACTGGAGTTGAGATTATTTGTTTAGCTTATCTTCTCTTCTCTTCAATAGTTTCACCAATAAATAATTTTTTGTATTAAGACTTATACAAATACTTTGTGCATATTATGTGCCATTTATGGTTGATATAAATCAATTTTCTGTACTTTGCCAACCTTCTGGCTCGCCGCTGCTGTTTCCAAAAATCATGTTACCCAACAAATAACTCTGCAGAAATTCTGTCTACGTTTTCATACAGCCAATTCATAAGATTGTTGGACAATGTGTTGATGGCTTTGTAAGTAATGGGTACTTCGCTGTATGGAGGTGTAAAGCTGCAAAAACACAAGTAATAATAAAGGAAGTAAGGCATCATTTTTATGTCGTAATCATTCAGAATGAAAGAGGAATGATTGAGATATTCATTCCAATACTTTTTGAATTTTTGCGCGCAAATTTCCCCGTGGCGGCAAAGAGGGTCGGCGTAGGTGTAAGACATGAACACCTCGAAACAAGCAGGGAGAAAAGAAGCAGAAGTCCAATCAATGACAACCAGTTCTCTATTGTTGACAATGATTTGCCCTATGTAATAATCACCATGCGAGTTTACGTAGGTTAATTTGCTTACATTAAAAGAAAAGGTGGATACCCTTTCAATGTGTTTCAGTTTTTCTTCGATTTCTTGTTGTAATTGTTTGTCCTTTGTTTCCACTGCGCTTTCCAGTTTGCCGATATAAAATTGTTTCGCATCCAAAGCAATGGATTTATGGAAAAAACCTCCATCGAAGCCTGTGGGCAATTTAGGATAGTTTTTTAGAACTCTTTGTATTTTTCCTAGCATTTGAGCTGATTTTTCTAAAAACCAGTCGGGAGCAGTGTTGACAGCCAAAGTTTCCCCTTCAATAAATTCTTGTATGTGAAACTGCATTTCCGTTGTCTTTGTCATATAAGTTTCGTGAATTGTCTTTAGAAATTTTGCAACAGGAATGCCATTCTGATGAAGATATTCCGTTATTCGGCCTTCGTTTTCAGTGTTTTCATTGTCAAGGGGAAAAGTTTTCAAAAGGTATTGGCCACGGCTTGTTTCAATAAGATATATTTCTGTGCCGAAATGCTCGTCAATGCGTTTTATATTTTTGATTTCCAGGTCATAGTTTGCTGTGATTATCTCAGTTAACATAATTCACCTCCGTCATTGGTGTTACTTATAGCGCTATATAATTTGAACACATCTACAGGATTGTATGGCTTTCTGCCGGTTTCTTTATTTCTGAGTAGAGAAACCCATTGATTGAATATCCATTCTATCAACTATTGCATCAATTGCTCTTACTTCATTATCAAGGGCAATCATATCATCCAAACACATCGGAAGTGTATTTATCTGATTTCTGTTTTCACTTCTATTGGATTATTCGACAATATTTTTAATTTTCCTTCATCCAATGCAGATTTATCTGATAAATCTCATTTTGAGAAATATTTCATCTTTAATTGACTTGTACAGGAGCGTCAAAATTTCTAGAGTCTCAGAGGGCGGAACAGGCAGCCGTCGCTCCCTATTTCATGGGTTAGGAGATGTGGGTTGTCAACCATCTAGATTCTACGCTATCTGCCTCTTCTAATTTTCTCAGCTTAAAATACCCATAATCAGCTAATGGTTTAATATCTTCAATAAGTATTTTTCTTGCCTCATCCAAAACCCATTTCAACTTCGGATCATCTTCATTAGATATATTATTTCTATCCGCAGTGTTTTTGGTAAAATACGTATTAAATTCAATGAGATTTACCCCTAATACTCTGGTTGTATCTGCTGTATCAATCACATGATTGTATGGATTAAAGTACGAATGCTTTAATCACCTTCTACAACCATTCTTGTTAACATAATATTCAAAAAAGCATGTACTTGTGAATCCTATTAACTAAGACTTAATGAAATTTTGTCTTTAGAAACAGACTCTATAAAACATCATGCTGCTTGCGGCTAAAAATTAGAATCATTAACCATATAGATTTAAAATAGAAAAGCAGGAATATCTCCTGCTTTTCTAACTACCATATCCTATGTTTTCACCTCTTGATTTCTGTCTTCTTCGGCCAAATCAGTGCGTGACATTTCTTGTATATATGCCATATCACACTTGCCAATGCAATGTATGAAATGTACTCATGCATGATTAGTGCGAATCCAGCATACACCATATTGAACTCTTCACAGATCCATATGATGGCGCCAGTAATAATTAGTATGTGAGTTGTTATAAAGGTAAACAGCTGATAACCGCTTCTTCCGAATATGAACCATGCAAGGGGATTTGTGTCTTTCTTTATATTTCTGTATACTTCATAAGCATTAGATATAAAAGTCAGGATTACGAAAATTGCTGCTGCAATGCGATGAATATAATCTGCGGTTGCATAATCGAAGTTCAGAAGCCATCCATATTTTGCTCCCACCATACTGAACCCGCTAAGTGCAAGTAGTGACCATACAATTGCCCAAAGCCAGTGCATAACAAAATCAAAGCGGATGTTCATTATGCTTCAGCTCCTTTTTCAGTACCACAGTTCGGGCAACATTTCCACTCAGTGTTTAGTTCTTTACAACAGAATCTGCATTCTTCCTTAAGTTTCTCACCACAAAAAGGACAGAACTTGAATTCACCTGTTGTTTCTGTATTGCATTTTTTGCATCTTATCATGTACTTAGCTTCTACCTTGAAGGTAGATACTGCATTAATTGATTCTTTTGAATAATTCTGCTTGATGTACATAACTGAACCAATAACGGTACCTAGTATGAATATGAAGAGTAAAAACTTGAGTAGTAATGTAATCAGTTCTGATAATCCTATACCATATCCTGCACTTACCTCCATCCCATAAGTGTTACCAAATCCAAGCATGCCTCCAATGAGTATATATATAAGTCCTGCTACAAGGATTAATGCAAATACAACTGTAGTCCATTTGAGAAAAGTGTCTTTCTTTATCGAGTCAAGTAGCTTTAGTATCGGATCGGTTTTTATTGTTTCCCACATGATCTCTCCCCCATTTCTATGCTGCATCTTACCCTTTTGTCGACAATTCTTGCCAGTTATTGGTCCGAATCTTCTTTGGTGCTTTCATACTATCTCATCATATGGTGGACTGCTACTCCTGCTACACCCAATACCACTACTACAGCTATTACAGCAAGAATAATTATTGTTTTTTTACTCATTATGTATCACCCTTTCTCAAATACCTTAATAACTTTCTTTATAGAACAATCCTAATAAAACAGTGTGAAGATTTTATGAAGATTCGGCATTTCGGCAGAAAAACTATTGTATGAATAATCCACTGGGCAAAAGATAACATTATATTTGAAATCGTAGACATTAATATAAGCCATGTTATTGAGGTAATAATAATTATGCAACGTAATACAAAAAACATAGAAAATAAACTGAAAGAACTTTTAGAAACCAATGCTGATTATGGATTATTTTATACGAAGGAGCGAAATTCAACATATCGCATGGCTCATGGTAGGAGAACCTTCTGCCAGAGAAGTGATATCAGTGATGCCAAGAGGAGAAAATATCGCAGGTAACTACCTCTTCATGAAGTTTGGCCAAGGGGTACAACCGCAATTTGTGAATATCACCGAGACTCATGAAGTCTTTGAAAATCTCAATATGCCGGGAGTAAGTATTTCGTGTCCCATTATTGAAGTGAGAAATGAAAACTTTGTCGCTGAAAGAACAGCACTTTTTCAAGAAGGAAAACCTGAAAAGATATTAGATATGGATCAAACAAGAATCCTAAACATCTTGGAAAATGGACTTAGTGTAGGGTATGTTACCACCAAAGTTGACAATAATAAGCCCGTTGGCATAAGAATCCAAAAAGCTGTAGGGAAAATATCCCTTAAAGAAAAATCTGAGGACAGCTTCATTTGCAATATCAGTATCAAAGTTGCAGCATTATTAGAAGAAACCTCAGATACAAATTATAAAAGTGAAATTCTTGAAAAAAATTTCGAAGATGTATTCACTGAAAATACATTGAGGCTTATGAAGGATTTACAATCAAATGCTTTAGATCCTCTGGCTCTTCAAGTAAAGTATTGGGCTAAACATCCAGAATATAACTTCGGAAAGGATTGGCTAACAGAAATATACCCTAAAATCCAATTTAATGTAACCTCAAAGGTGAAAATATTGCAGCCGCAGATACTTAAATAGAGATTAATGAAAGCAGAAAAACAGTCGCCGAATTAGCTTTTAAATATTATTAAAAATTTTTATTTTATCCTTGTTATCCCTTCATGATTCAACTCCAGCATCTCTATTAATGTACAGTTTTCACATGGTGTAAACTCTGAAAGGCTATACTTGACCGGCCATGTTTCCCTTACCTGCCAAAAAGCAACTTCTTCATTACCTGCTTCACCATATAACTTAATGGCTAAGTCATATCTTACTGGGTTTTCTTGAGTTGCGTGACTGATAGCCCAACTTAACATGTCCCTGTCGGTTATTAAACCCCTTTTTAAAGTTATGTTTCCATACTTTGATAAACTGGGAAATTTCCTCGTAATAGGCATCTCTTCATTACCAATGCGGTTGTGGAAAGAATTAAGCTGTATTTCAAATCCCATAACTTCTGAAAATTCGCCGATTTTCACACCATTATGTTCAATAGAAAACCTGAAATTCCTATATATATCTTTTCGTTCTTTTAACATCTTTTTTCCCCTTTCAATTAACTATATACCTTAACTAAACAACAAAACAACAGACTAAAAATATTTATTTATTATTATTATACTCAAAAATAACAATATCAGAAATAATTTCCAAGCATTATATTTTATGGTATTTAAGATTAATTAAACATATAGTTTAAATATGCAGAATTGTTAAATGGAAAGATAGGAACCAGAGTATATTTTAGGAAATATTCTACTTTAGAAGCCCCAATCTTATGGATTGAGGCTTCTTTGAAAAACACTTTTTTATAAAATTATCACTGGAATGTAGCTTTTAAATTGTATTTTGTAGTAGTGCTATAGACTCCATTATACCCTTTAACCAATATAAAATAAGTCCCTGTATAACTGGCAGTATAGCTTATGCTTTCTGAAGTAGTACTGCCATATTCTGATCTTGCCACTACTGTTCCACTGCTGTTATAAAGGTATAAATCATAGTCCTTAGGGAGATTGGTCAGATTTACGGATATTGATTTTCCGCTGGATGCTGTTAATTTATAAAAATCAACATCGGCAGATGACGCTATATATGAACTGTAAGTAGTACCTGATATTATAGGATATGCCTGTGTTGAGGTATTGTTAGGCTCATAAGGATCATTGACGGCTACAACCCCTACAGAGTTGAACGCATTATTTACAGCTATAACTTCTGCACTTGCTGATCCGTATAAATCTGTAGCAGCTGAAACAAGTGCGTTTCTTGCCGCAAGAAAATCCGTATTTGCTGTCATATAGCTATTGAGAGCTCTATAGTATATACGTGCTGTCTTTTCACATCCTATACTTTGAGCTACAAGGAAAGCTGCCTTGTTTGGAATACCGCTATTAGTATGAACACCCCCATTATCGGATGAAGTTATTACATATCCACTCATGTTGTCAGGTTGACCGTAAAGTTTTGGATTTGACAGACTTCTCATTGCATCTCCGGCTTTCTGTGGGGTATATATCTTATCCCCAACAACCCAATCTGCAGCATTGAAGGTCCATGCTCCCCCATTTTTTACGTTATACTTATCATATGTGTCGATTAAAACACCAAAAACATCAGACATAGACTCATTTAATGCGCCTGACTGATTACTGTAGACCAAGTTTGCAGTATATTGGGTAATGCCATGGGTTAATTCATGAGCAACAACATCCAGATCGCCACTTAAGTATGTAAACTGTGTTCCGTCTCCATCCCCGTAAACCATTTGTGTTCCATCCCAGAATGCATTATTGTAGCTGCTGCCGTAATGAGTTGTTGATACAACACTCATACCGTTATTATTGATACTGTTTCTATTGAATAATAACTTGTAAAAATCATAAACCAGTCCTGAATAATAATGGGCACTGACAGAAGCCTTAAAATTTTCTGTAGTGAAAGTTGTTGATGTGTTTGATACTATTGTTCCTGGTTGGGTCTGTCTATTATTTGCGGTATAAGTTTTTACCTGTCCGGTCATTGGTTTTGTAGTATCTATCATTTGATACGAAGTACTATATTGATATAAATTTAGAGACTTTGTTGTTCCGTCTACCGCTTTTCCACTCCCCGTAACGGCACCATCATACCTAAGATTGCTTTGCTTTTCAATTATCTTTCCGGAACTGGTTTCAACAAATACATCCCAATTAGCTATCTCCGGCTCTGTATAATAGATATTGACCTTATAAACTTCATATGCTGTATTATCCAAAACGATAATCACCTTTTCAGCCTTTGAAACCTTCTTTAAGCCAGTAGAACTAAATTCGTTTTCCGCTATTTTAGCAGCCTCCTCGGGAGTAAGATAGTCATTGTCAAGTTTTGATACTTCTTTTATATCATTCATGACAGATCCGCTTATATCTGTTATTATTCCATCTGAATCTAAGTGCAGAATAAATTCTCTTCCCATCACTGTGCATTGGTTAATTAATTGATTAATCTTTACTTTTGTGTAACCCAGTTCATCTTTTTCTAAAGATAAAACCTTGAAGTTTTGATCCTTGCCTGAGAGTCCGAATATACTTTTGTTTTCTTCAAGATAAGAAAGAACAGCACCTTCACTGATATCCATCCTTTTAGAAAGTTTTCCTGAAAGGTTAACATGTGTTCCGTTATTCTCGTGTATATTAACTTTCAATTCCCCTCCACTTAGCTTACCTATCCTCTCAATGGCGCTGTCTTGAATAACTATATCCGGGGTTGGATCTTTTTTCTTTGCAGAAGCTTGTATAAAGCAGCTAAGCATAAGACATAGAACTAAAATACATGATACTGATTTTCTTTTCACTAGATAATCCTCCATAAAATTAGTAAATAAACAGAGCATCATTTAGGCACCATCATGTCACTCCGTACTATATATATGTATATCCTGAGTAATATAATTATTAATGATTTATTACTATAATTACTAATGTTAAGATAACAATAAACATAAAGTTCTAAAAAGTAACTTTATTGAAGGTTTATTAATATATATGATAGTAAACTTAGTAAAAGGAGTAGATTCCATGGCTGGTGTGGCAGTATACCAAGATTCTCCTGAATGCCTTAAATCCCTGCAATATGGATATGATGGCAACACCCCTAAGATTTTAAGGCTTGACGCTTACGGACGTCAGGTTGTTACAACAGAATCCGGATCATCAATTGAAGTTACTTCTACTGACCTTGATATACGAAACCTTTCAAATACCCAGGATAATGTCGTTGTTTACGGAAATGACGGAACAAGTAATGTTCCGATAAAAACCGATAACTCAGGTGCATTACAGGTTGTATTCTCTAAATCATTTATGAACGCGACTGAAAACGTTACAACTTCAGATTTATACACCGGGACAATTGGTAGAGACACCTCCCTACATACTGTACATACTTTTTTTATAAATAATATTGGAAGCAATCCTGCAATATTTAAAATCCAGATAAGTCCAGACGGAATCCTGTGGATAGATGATGGCGGTGAATTCTCTGTTGATCCCTCGACCGCCAAAGCTGCAAATGCAAACAGATTCGCGCATTACACCCGGATTGCATACAGATCAAACAATTCAAACAGTACGACAAATCTCTCCATAACATTTCAGGCACAATCATAACTTTTTTAGCTCGCTTCATAGCGGGCTTTTTTATATTTTTCATATCAATACTATAATAATTTGCAATTCTAAAAAATAAATATAGTAAATGGGGCAATTTGGAGAGGACTGATGCAACATGGCAAATATTGTGTTTACCCCGGCAATTACAAAGCATTTTTCCAATGTTAATAGTAGAAAAAAATCTGACGGTGGTGTAATATATATAGGTGTCGATGGTAATATAATATATAGAGCTATATGCTACTTTGATACGAATATACTATACAGCGATATTGAATTGGATTCTGCCGTTCTGCGAATGTATGCAAAAGCCTTTGAGGAAAATGTAAAAACCCCTGTAACCCCATACATGGTTACTTCCTCATGGAATGAAGATATGCTTGATTGGGATCATCAGCCATCATTTGAAAGCAGTGTAAAAGGGAATTCAGTCATTGTATCAAAAGATGGATGGTACAAATGGAATATTACCGAAATTATAAAATCCTGGATAGACTATAAACACTTCAATTATGGAATCTTACTGAAAACCGATGAACATAATTCAAACGATATAAAAATGTTTTATTCTCAAAGGAACTATTATTACAGCAGACAGAGTCCTGTACTGGAAATCAGATATAAGTTTAAGAATCCGTTTTCGCTAAACTCAAGAAATTCAATAAGCCTTTTTGAAGAGCATACTACAACTGAAATTTTTATGTATACAACTTGGGTAAATGTTTCTATGTACTCAACATGTACCTACTTTGTGCATAATACAGGGTCAGAAACTGCTACTGTTCATGTTCAAGTAAGTCCGGATAAAAACGCTATTCTCGATGAAGAAGCAATTATTCTGGTAGAACCAGGCTCCACAAAATCAATAAACCCTATGCATTTCAGCTACTTTTGCAGATTAGCCTTCAAATCTTATTTTTTTAGACGTGCAACAGGATTGAAAATATGGTTTCAAGCACAGGTATAAAACAATAAATGTTTTATGGTAACAATATTTAGTTTACAATAATAGAATATTGTATACCATAAAATAAGGAGTTGATATTATGTCAGGTTTGTCAGTATATCAGGACACCCCAGATAATCTAAAGGCACTACAATACGGTTATGACGGGACATCGGCAAAGGTACTAAGACTTGACACTGTTGGCCGTCAATTAGTTACAACAGATACTGGAGATGCGCTTAATGTTGAAGCAACTGATCTGGATATTAGAAATCTTTCAAACACTCAGGATAATATTCTGGTCTATGGTAATGACGGTACAGCAAATAAAGTAGTGAAAACAGATACTTCAGGACGTGTAGTTGTTACAAATGATGCAGGACAAACTGTGGAAGTAAGTGCTACGGATCTTGATATCCGTAACCTGTCAAATACTCAGGACAACATTGTGGTTTATGGAAATGACGGTTCTCAGAATAGGGTTTTGTTAACTGATTCAAGCGGATATTTACAAACCAGGACATCAAAAACCTTCACAAACCAGACTGAAAATGTTACAACAACTGACACTTATACAGGTGCTACGGCAAGGGACATTTCACTTCAAAGCTCCCTGACTTTCTTTGTCAACAACACAGGATCAAACCCTGCAAATGTGAAAGTTCAGATAAGTCCTGACAACACTCTATGGATAGACGATAGCAGTGAATTTACAATTGCAGCTTCTGAAGCAAAAGCATACAGCACAAACAAATTTGCAAACCATGCACGCGTAACCCTAAAGTCTGCAAATGCCGGTTCAGCAACACAGGTTACGGTAATCTATCAGGCACAGTCATAAACATTATTAAAATTTCACTCCCAATTATTTTCCCTTTTTACTTTACTATATATAAAATAGGAGAACTAAGGATATCTACTAATTTTATATATAAAGATATTTATAGCGAAAATAGCTAATAAAAATAGCAGACATATATCTGCTATTTTTATTAGCTATAACTTTACTTTTCTACGTCATAGCCCTGGTCTTCAATAGTGTTTTTGATAGTATCCAGGCTTACTCTTTCTGTATCGTATTCGATCGTTACCTTTTTACTTTTCAAGTCAACGGCTACATTATCTACACCGTTTAAAGCGCTAACTGCCTTTTTGACACTATTCTCACAATGACTGCATGACATACCTTCAACAATCAAAGTTGAAATCTCTTTTGACATAACTATCACCTCGTTGATTATGTTTATTTATTATCCTTTTTAGGATTTTTATACTTCCATTCGGCATTTTTCCATGCTTCCAGATCAATATCCTCTGCTTTTGGAATAGGATTAAAACTCTTCAAGCTTAGCGAATTGGATACAACCGATACAGAGCTGAAAGCCATCGCACCACCTGCAATCATAGGGTTAAGCAAGCCAAAGGCGGCAAATGGAATTCCGATGATATTGTAAAAGAATGCCCAAAATAAATTTTGCTTGATCTTATTCATAGTCTTTCTCGATAATCTGATCGCGGCAGGGATAGTTCTTAAGTCACCTCTCATAAGTGTAATATCCGCCGCCTCGATAGCGACATCGGTTCCTGTACCTATAGCCATACCTATATCTGAAGTTGCAAGGGCCGGAGCATCATTTATGCCGTCGCCAACCATGGCAACTACCTTCCCCTGCTTTTTCAGCTTTTCGACTTCTTCTGCCTTGTTTTCTGGAAGAACTTCTGCTAATACATTACTTATACCTACCTGTTTTGCTATTGCACTTGCTGTCCTTTTATTATCACCTGTTATCATGTATACGTCTATACCCATTTTTAAAAGTTCATCTATAGCTTCCTTTGAATTTTCCTTCAGTGTGTCGGCAACTGCTATAACTGCTTCGAGTATATTGTTTACAGCCATAAGCATTGCTGTTTTTCCTTCATCCTCGAGATTTGCTATTGTTGTTTCTACATCACCCAGATCTATATTTTTCTCTTTCATAAGCTTTCTTGTACCTATATATATAACTTTTCCTTCAATAACAGATTTTACACCTCTACCCGGGATGGCTTCAAATTGTTCTGGATCTTTCAGATTGCCAAAATCCCTCCTGCCTTTTTCATATATAGCCACTCCAAGAGGATGCTCTGATTTCTTTTCAGTTATTGCAGCAAGTTTAAGAGCTTCAGTACCATCCATCTGTCTCAATGTTAATACATCAGTAACTTCGGGCTGACCTTTTGTTATAGTTCCCGTTTTATCAAGCACTACAACATTCAATTTATATGCAGTTTCAAGGTGTTCTCCACCTTTGATAAGAATACCGTTTTCCGCCCCTTTGCCTGTACCAACCATAATGGCAGTTGGTGTCGCCAGTCCTAAAGCACATGGGCAAGCAATTACCAACACAGCTACGGCACTTACGATACCGGATGTAAGATTCCCGGCGCCCAGATACCAAATAAGAAAAGTTATGAGAGATATACCTACTACAACAGGTACAAATATTCCTGAAACCTGATCGGCAATTTTTTGTATGGGTGCTTTTGAACCCTGTGCATCCTCAACCATCTTGATTATCTGTGATAAAGCAGTATCCTTCCCTATTTTGGTAGCCTCAAATGTGAAGGCGCCAAATTTGTTTATGGTTGCACCGATTACCATATCCCCTGTCTTTTTTTCTACCGGGAGGCTTTCTCCTGTAAGCATTGATTCATCAATTGAGGAGTTACCGTCAATAATCTTTCCGTCTACTGGTATCTTCTCACCAGGCCTGACTATAATAACATCCCCTACTTCAACATCCTCTATGGGTATATCTGCCTCTGTTCCGTTTCTTATCACTCTTGCAGTCTTCGCTTGTAGTCCCATTAGTTTTTTAATAGCTTCGGATGTTTTGCCTTTTGCCACAGCTTCCAGATATTTGCCTAAGAGTATCAGTGTGATTATTACTGCAGCTGCCTCAAAGTACAACTCCTTCATCATCATTCCTTCCTTCATCGGCTGGAAAAATGCATTATATATGCTGAAGAAATAAGCAGCAGATGTTCCCATAGCAATTAATACATCCATATTAGCACTTTTTGCTTTTAGTGCATGGTAAGCATTCCTGTAAAATCTTGCACCTATTATGAATTGGACTGGTGTCGCTACAATAAGCTGAAAGTATTCATTGTGTAAAAAAGCAATATCGATATTCAAAAGCGTAAGAAGCATTGCCATTATCAGAGGAGCACTTAAGACAGCTGATACTATAAGCTCAGAACGCAGTCTTTTTATCTCTTTCTCCCTTTGTTCTTTCTCCTTGTCCTGACTGATTTCCTCTGCACGTTCAGCTTTATAGCCTAAAGATTCGATAGCTTTTATGATGTCAGCAATCTTAATTTTCTTACTGTCATATTCCACTGAAGCCTTTTCTGCTGCAAGATTTACTGCTGCCCTTGATACTCCGTCAAGTTTTGAGAGTTTCTTTTCTATCCTTGCAGCACAGGCTGCGCAAGTCATTCCTGAGATACTCAGTATAACTGATGCGTGGGAGATATCATTTTCCTTTATAGTTTCATATCCCAGTTTTCTTACAGTCTCCTCTAGCATCTCAGTATTCACCTGGGCATCATCAAATTCTATAGTTGCCTTCTCTATGGCAAAATTAACGGTTGCATTCTTTACGCCGCCGAGCTTATTTAGACCCTTTTCAATCCTTGCAGCACATGCTGCACAAGACATTCCAGAAATTTTTATAATTTCTTTACGTTCCACTATCCATCACTTCCTTATTTTTTCTGTTCACTGATTTCAACCGCAACATCCTCCGCTACCGCTACTTCCCTGTGGTGGATTATAGGTCTCTATTTCGCTTTTTATCGCCTCTATATCAATATTATCTAAATCATCAACTACTTTTACATAACCGTTTAGCATCCCCATCCAGCATTTGAAGGTGAAATCCTCTTCAGGTGTCAAAAGAGGTGTTTCAGTTTGTCCACCCTGCAAATCCAACTGACCCTTGTACTCAGGGAAAATTACAGCGTTATTGCAAGAGTTGAGCCTTTCAGGATTAAACTTAATTTTTGCCTGTACACCTTTTTTAAGAATAACTACTGCAGGAGAAAAACCTTCATCATTAACTTTGATAATAACCTCCTGCTGGTTGTTTTCTATCTTTGCTATTTGAATATCATCTGTAGGTATATTGCCGCCATAAAACTTTGTCGCTTTTGACCCTGCTGCACAACAACCGCCTGTCGCCGCCGCTCCTGACTGACTTTCATCCGGGTTTTGGCTGAGATCATCTTCTGATATTTTTGTTATGTCCGATACTACTTTAATATTACTGCTGATCATACCCATCCAGCATGTATAATTTATATTACCCTCTTCATCAGGTGTAAATTCAATAATATTATCACCGGCCTCCAATCTCTTGCTAATTCCATACTTTGGAATAGTTAGAGGATTATTGCATCCGTTCAGATCACTTTTTTCTGCTTTAATCGTCCATTTTACAGGTATCCCTTTTTGAACAATTATAGGGCTATACCTGCCTGACTCAAGCTTTGTAGTAACTACCTGTATATTATCCTGAATCTGTGAAGTATTCCCCGTACCACTTGAAGAAGCATAGGCTTTAAGATTTATACCAGACAGATTCAACCCCCTGTCAACCATTACTATACCCAGTATCAATACTAATACAGCGCTTACTTTCATCATTTTATGAGTAAATTTGCTGCTTAAGAAAGAACTTATAGCTCCAAACCCAAACATCAAGGGTACTGTACCAAGACTGAACAGGAACATTGATGTTGCACCCGCAATAAAGCTTCCGGTTCCTAAAGCATATATCTGCATAGCTTGCAAAGGACCACAAGGCATAAGTCCATTTAGTAAGCCAATATAAAACGGGCCGTGTTTTGAGTCATTACTATAGATCTTTTGTCCGAATATTTTTGGCATCCTAGGATTTATTTTCCTCATCCAAGGAAAGATATTCATCATATTTATACCCATTATAACCATGAATAAACCGGATAAAATAGCGACTATACCTTTTGCGGCTCCTGAAAAGCTTATTGCAGAGCCAAGAGCGCCCACTATCCCACCTATCATTGTATAAGATATCACCCTGCCTGAATTATACATAAAACTCGGCTTAAGTTTTGAAAGCCTTCCCGATGCATTATTATCATATTTGTAAGATACACACTGAGACAGATTGATACCGCCGCACATGGCTATACAGTGCAAGGATGTCAGCAGTCCCACTACGAATAGTATTCCATATCCCATTGACTGATTTACCTGCGGTATAAAGTTAAAGCCAATTGTGTTTTTAATGATTACATAGAGTGCAAAAATTATTATTCCTATACCCAATAATTGATTTATAGGCATTTTATTACTATTCTGATTTTTATCTCTTTCTGTATTAACTGCATTTTCAAAAGGTTTGTTTTTTACCTTATAGTCGAGTTTTTCTATAGCCTCAATTATTTGATTAAGATTGACCAGATTTTGATCATATGCTATATATACATTTGAACTGCTGAAAATAGCATTAGATTCTATAATGCCATCAAGCTTTTGCAGTGTATTCTCTATCCTTATTTCACAACTTGTACAGGTCATTCCCTCTATCTGTAGAATCTTTCTTACCAGATTCTGTTCCATTGTTTTCCTCCTATCATAATATAGCTTTACGATTAACAAGTACTTTCAATTATTATATATGATAACATCAAAATGTGAAGATTTTATGAAGAATAAACTAAATTGGCTCAGATATACCTTGCACATTCTTTTTAGTTAATTTGACTGAGATACGGTAAAAAAAATAGAGCTGTTTTTAAGCTCTATTCTGGTAGATTATGATATATATTCTGATTTTTTATTTTATTGAATATTCTATTTCAGTAAATTGCGAAGCGTATACGATTTTCTCATAAGTTATGGAGAACAGACCGCAGCTCGATACTCCCCCATACTCCGAAATTTCGTAATTACATTCCCAGCCACTAAGTTTATCCTTTCTGCTGTAAAAGTAAATTTTATTCCCATCTTTTTCAATTTTCAAATATATATCTGTTCCCGGAAAAGCCTTTTCATATAGATTGCAGCTCTCACCTTTTTCAGGACAGAACAAAGCCAGACTCCTCCCTGTATTTAGACAATACATAAACTTTGTACCATTTCCGAGAAATACTATCAACCCACTTAGATAGGGATCTCCTACCTTCCCCTCTATAGAAACTCTTGCTGACAGTATGAAATCGTTATCTGTTGCGGGATTGATGAGCAGTTGCGGAGCATTATCCTCTATGTCCCAGGTGGCATAAGTCGTATGTTTGGAGTGTTCAAACCTGATTTTATCTTTTTCTTTAATGATATTTGCTTTTTTATAATTCTTTTCAAAAAAAAGACTGCTTTTCCTTTCATCTTCCTCTTTATTAATCAAACTTTCAAGATCAATCATAAAAAGTACTTTTTCCAGCTCTTTAAAAAATGCTTTTTCTAAATCAATACTCTTTTCAATGCTGACTTCTAAAGTATTTAAATCAACTGTGCTGCCTGAAGCAGCATCGTATAGTCCAAGCCGGATATCCCCCCAGCATTCAGAAGCCTTACCTGCAAAATCCTTTAAAATATCTATAGTGCTATGCTCCACACCTGCAGACTTGAGAAATCTGTAGAGCAAATCATGGTAAACAGGTTTAAAATTCAAAACTAGAAGCATGTTTTCGGACTCTTCCATTGTCAAACGGTTACCCATCCTCTTAAATAACTCATACTCAGGGTAATTGATTATGCTGGAATTACCCCGCACAGTGCACAAATGCAGCAAGTGTTCCTTGAGCAGCTTTATTTGTGAACACGAATCGCATTTTAAATCTCTATTTTGCATAAGTGACCAAAAATGTCCTTTTTTAAAATCAGGATACATGTTTTTGAAATAAAGCATATTCATTTCATACATCTCTCCGAAAGGTATGGTAAAATCTTTGTATATTGTACTTGAACCGCCATCTATATGTGAATTGTCAAGTATGTGGTAGATTTTCCTCTCTTCATCATACCCTTTAATAATGAAAAAATGTTTATGGCTGCTTCTTCTATACATCTTGTCATAATGAAGTGCTGACAAGTCTCCGGGGACCATGACAGGACAATTACTGTCCAGTTGTTCCCTGATTTTGCGGTGCATATCTGCTTCATCTTCATAGTTATTGGTTTTAAAACTCAGACCTGTCTTTGGAGCCATTATGCTTTCATGAAATTCAAAAAATTCATAGAAAATACCTGATTCCAATGCGTTGACAAACCAGCCGTCAACCATATGTGTGCAGTAATAACTTGTTAAGAACAGGAAAACCTCAAAATACCCTGACTTATATGATTCATACATAATTGCCATAGGTCTGAAGAAGCAGTTTAATTCATGCCATGAATAGTTGTCTATGTTTTCTACAACGCTTGGAAGAATTTTATTCCTTTTATGTTCTGTTTCACGATTATTCTCATCCAATATTTCATGTACACACAGTGGAAGCTCCGCGTTATTCTCCTTGATGGATTCCGAAATCCGTGCGATAGTCTTGAATTCGTATATATCAGATACTTTCAGGGATATACCGAGCTTGTTCAATTCTGAGGAAAGCTTCATAGCATGCAGTGAGTGTCCGCCTGCTTCAAAAAAGTTATCATGTATTCCAATCTGCCTGTCGCCTATTACCTTTTTCCAGACTTTAATCAAAAACTTTTCAAGGCCGCTTGCCGGCTCCATATGCTTATAATCATTATTATTAGCGGGTTCAGGCAATGCCCGAATATCAACTTTACCATTCTGATTAAGTGGTAATTCTTCAAGAAATATAAAATAAGATGGTACCATGTAATACGGCAGTACTGATGAAAGGTATTCCTTAAGCTCTTCAACAGATTTTTTCTTATAGCTTACTATATATGCACAGAGAAATTTATCCCCGTCGTTACTTTCCTTCACAGTAACGACAGCATTCTTAACAGACTCGTGAGCAGCAAGCCGGTTTTCTATTTCACCAGGCTCTATGCGGAAACCTCTTATTTTTACCTGGTTGTCGATTCTGCCTAAAAATTCTATATTCCCGTCAGGCAACCATCTGGCATAATCTCCGGTTTTGTACATACGCCCTGTTGTAATCAAACTTCCCGGATGTAATGAATGATTTTGGAAAATTTCCTTTGCAAAAGGATCAGGCACAAATTTTTCTGCCGTAAGTTCGGGTTTGTTCAGATACCCCCTTGCCAGTCCGTCTCCACCGACGCATAGCTCACCAGCTACACCTACAGGCATAAGATTATTATGCTTATCTACTATATATACTGTTGAATTGCTGATAGGCCTGCCTATTGGTATGTTTTCACTATATTCCTTCTCAATATGAAAGCAGGTAGAGAATGTTGTGTTTTCAGTAGGGCCATAACCATTTATTATATTCAACTGCCTACACTTGCTTCTGACTGCGTTAATGTGTCTGGGTGAGAGTACATCCCCTCCTACAAGGAGATTTTTCAACTCAGCAAACATATCTTCATTTTGTTGTGCCAGCATGTTAAACAAAGGCGATGTAAGCCATAAAGTCGTTATACCGTATTTTTTTATAGCCTCTCCCAATTTCCCCGCATCCAGCAATACATCTTCTCCGGTAAGATAAAGACAGCCTCCATTGAGAAGAGCGCCCCACACCTCAAAGGTAGAAGCATCAAAAGCAACCGCTCCTGTTTGAAGTATTCTTTCATTCTCATCGAGGTTGATGTAGTTTGTGTTTTTTACCAGCCTTATTACATTTCTGTGTTCTACCATTACACCTTTTGGCTTGCCTGTAGACCCTGAGGTGTACATGATATATATAAGATCTGTTGGAGAATTTATAGTTTCAGGATTTACATCATTACCTTTAGAATACCCGTACTCAATATCAAGGATATTGCCTTCAAACTCAAAGTCTTTAGACAAATCCTTCTGAACTAAAAGAATATCTGTACCGCTGTCCTTAAGTATACTGCTTATTCTACCTTCAGGATATTTAGGTTCCAGCGGGAGATAAGCACCTCCTGCTTTTATTACGGAAAGCATAGCTATTATCATTTCTATGGAACGCTCTGCCAGCAATGCAACTATACTATTCCGCTCCACTCCCATCTGTCTCAACAGATGTGCAAGACGGTTTGATTTTTCATTGAGTTCTCTATATGTCAACTGTTTTGTCCCGTATACCAGAGCTGTATTGTCCGGTGTTTTCTCGACTTGTTTCTCAAATAAACGGATTACAGTTTCACTTGATGGATATTCGGTTTTTGTATTATTAAACCTGAATAATATCTTATAACGTTCTTCCTGAGAAATAATACCAAGCTGACTGATTTTTTTTTCGGGATTCATAACAGCATCGTTCAAAAGATTTGAGTAATGGCTGCAAAACCTTTTGATTTCTTCATCCGAAAACATTTCTACAAGATTTTCTATCTCCATCTTGTATCTTCCGTTTCCATCCCTATTGCTTATATGTACACGGAGAGAATCAGCCTGCTGCATGTTGTATACAACTTCCGCCTCATAATCCATGTCTTTTTTATTTAGTTTCATTTGCTGATAAGACATTATTATGTTGTATATTTTTTCAGAAGTATTATGCTTCTCCCTGTAATCTTTGACTATATGGTTTAAAGCATATTTCTGATTTGTCAGTACTTGCTTCCATTTATTTTTGACTCCTCCCAGATATGTAAGAAAGTCTACATCTTCATCAATAAATAGTCTTACTGGAAACGTACATGCAAACATTCCGAAGATTTCTTTTTCCTTATCGGTAGCCCTATTTAAAGCTACAGAGCCAAGTACAACATCCTTTTCAGAAGTTACTTTGTTTATATAGATAGATAAGGCTGAAAAAAATACAATATAAGGGCTGAATCCGCTGTAATTACAGAAGCTGTTTATTTTTCCTGATAATTCAGCAGGCAGCTCAAACAAATTGAGTTTTGAAGCAGTATTTATCAAACCCGGCTTTGCAGGCTTTAGCCCGCTACAAGAAGGAACTGTTTCAAACTCTTTTTGCCAGAATTCCCGATTGGTATTATACATTTCTGAACTTAAGTATTCTTCCTCACTTTTACAATAACTTTCGATGTAATCAAGATAAGAAGGTGTGTCTTCTGAAATATCCGTACCATTTTTTATGCATAAATAGTACCTGATAAGTTTATTAATAAATATATTATATAAAGACCACCCATCCATAATAATATGATGTACCTTGATATACAGGATTAGCCTGTTTCTGCCTGTATTAATCAAAACAAATTTAAATAAATCAGAATCAAGAAGATTAAAAGGTATTCTTGTTTCAGATTCCATCCATTTTTGTATTTCATCACTACTACTGCCACTAAAATCCACTACACTTATTTCCTTAAATGTATAGGGTGAAATATATTGCTTCGGACGACCTTCGGCTTCAAACATACGCAGTCTAAGTCCGTCATTCTTTTCAAGGAAAAGATTTATTGCCTTTTCAAGCAAATGACAGTCCATATCCTCCTTAAAGGCTACCGATGCAGAGAAATTATACAGCCCTATTCCTTGATATATTTTTTCGCTATCCCAAATCCCAATCTGTGCATTTGTAAGATCATAATACCGGATTTTTTTTTTAGAGTTTTCATAATCCGGCACACATTCAATATTTTTATCCATTTAAATACACCTCATATTTATTTACTGGTTAGTCCAAATTTTAGTACTTTTATTCAAAGCACCCTATAATAACTTCACCGGGTTTTAAGAAATAATCCATTCCCAACTCCCATCTGATATTACAGATATCGCCGGAAGAAAAAAAGAGTGTTGCTGATTTAAAGTCTTGAAAAAGCTTTTCAGGGATTAAATCTTCAGGTTTTATTCTCCTTCTGTATGAAAAGCTTCTATTAGCAATAAGAAACATATTTTTACCGCTTTCCATATCGCAGTAGCAAATACAGGTAGTCTTACTCTTTTTCCGTAACCCGTGATGCCATAAGAAATTCTCTTTTTTCGTGACTACTGCTTTAAAAAATGATCTCAATGCATAAGCTTTTGATAATATCTGTTCTGCCCAAAGACGGTCATCGCTCAACCAGTGCAGGCAGTATTCATCAAAAAAAGCCAACCTTCCATACATTGGATCTCCAGGAGCAAGTACAAATCTTCCTTCTTCCGTATTATCAAGACCTAGATTCATGGGTTGTATTTCCATAACTTCAAATCCACTGTTTATAAACGGTATTGCATTTGGTAAAAAAATATTTATTAGAATTATCTGCTCAAGCTTTTTTTTGTCTTTGTGCAGAAAAACAGCCCTTGGTGTGTCTGGAGTCTCAATCGCCGCTGCAACCGGTATTTGTGATTTTTTTAATGTATCAAGGAAAAGTTGCTTGTTAAAACTGGTTTCTTCAAGATACTTGTAAAAATACCATACATAACCGCTGATGAAGTCAAAATTATCTTTCTTTGCCATACCGGAGTTCAGAACACTGAATTCTTCTGACCACAATATAAACTCCGGATTTTTTTCCCTTGCCTTTTTTATTATCTCTCTGTTTAGTTCCAAGGGAAGTACATGTCCCATATCTATTCTGGCGCCATCTATTCCGAAGTTATCCTGAAAATAAGGAATGGCACCTGAAACATATTCCCACAAATCCAGATTTACGTCACTTCCGGGATAGAGATTCAGACAAACCCCATCTTGCATGATATACGGAACATCTGATTGACCTGCAAACATCCGTCCCTTTTCACTTAAATCATAATAAAACCTGAGGAATGTAATGTCTGTCCATGGCGGCTGAGGATCATTTAGTACACCGGGAAAGGCCGGAACAGTAGTCAGACCGAATTCCCTTTCTATTAATTCAAGTATATTGCCCCCGTCACTTTCGTTTTGTATCTTAACCTTTTCCCATTTTTCCGGGCATACCTTATCTGGCGACAGGGAAAACATCGAAATATAGCTTTTCAGGTTGGTAGATTCGTACAAGTTCTTAAGTGTACTGTCACTTAAGCCTGTACATAATTCAACATTTTCTACCGAAGGAGTTTTGAAGCTGTTACTGCATTCTAAATCAATCCAGTAAAACCAGTCAGGATGCTCTATGATTAGATCGCTGTCTCTTGCTGCGGTTCTGAATACAAAATCAGCCAGCACCCTTATACCTAGAATATGACAGGCTTCAACAAAAGCTTTGAATTCTATTTCTAGAATAGCCTGGTTAGCTTCTCCAAGTAATTCATCATGAAGATTTCTGTCTATTCTGTATACGTTTTTTATTGCATAAGGACTACCCAATCCTCCCTTTTTATACCTGCTGCTGTATTCGAATATCGGAAGCAGATATATAACATCGATACCGAGTTTTTTTAGATAAGGCAGCAGACATATTGCCTTTAAAAAGGTACCTCCGCATATACGTCCGTCATTATAGTGACTCCATGCAGTATACATTCTTGGCAGCATGCTGTATATATTGCTATTGCAAATATTTTTTCTATTGTTTTTATGATTCTTAAGAGGCATCAAATAATTCCGGGATTTATCGCCGCTACCGGCAATATATTTCTCTAAGCAAAATTCCATAAACTCATATGGGTTTATGTTTATTTCTCCACTTCTGCCTTTATCCCGTGTATATTTTTCATATCTGCAGAAATTCCACACTTCAGGAATATAATAGTTTCCTGAGAATCCATTTTTCCTGCTTTTTATCTTTTCAAGCACTATTAACAGATTTTCCATACCAGCCTCCCTGTCATACTATATAATCCGATCAACCGGATATATACTGCGTACCATCAATTATGCATTTATACAGCTTTATATACTCACTTGATGATTTGTCCCATCCTAAAGGCTGAGTCATGCATCTATGCACCAATTCCATCCATATATCCTTTTTATGATAGTAACTGATAGCATTACGTACAGCATCAAGCATAACCCATTGATTTGCATACCAGAAAGAAAATCCGTTTCCTTCACCGGTTTTTTCATTGTAGCACTTAACAGTATCTTTTAGTCCTCCCGTCTCTCTTACTAGAGGGACTGCACCATATCTCATCCCTATCAGCTGGCTTATTCCGCATGCCTCAGTATAGGAAGGCATAAGAAAAATATCGGAAGCCGCATAAGTCTTGTATGCAATGCTTTCATTATAAGGTAAGTAGCGCATCTTATCCGGATAAGCCTTCATCATTTCTGAAAAAAGGTATCTATAGTAAGGAATACCGTCCCCCACCACTATAAACTGCAAATCATCCTTTAGCATTTCATGGAAGGATTTTTCTATAAGATATAGCCCCTTGGTTATTTCAAGTCTAGAAATAATGGCAACTATCGGAACATCATTTCGTACAGGTAGGTCAAGTTCACGCTGTAGCATTTCCTTATTTATTGCTTTTCCTTCCAAACTTTCATAGGTGAAATTAGCATACAGCCTCTTATCGGTTCCAGGATTATTTTCATCTGCATCTATGCCGTTTAGAATTCCATATAAATCCTTTTTCCGCTTGTTTAATACCGGTACTATAGGTTCTACATCAAACGGCAGACCTGTACTGATTTGATCTGCATAGCTTGGACTAACGGTATTTATTACATCTGCAAGCATTATCCCTATCTTCATAAAGTTTATCTGATTATAGAAATCAAGGCTATTTTCAGTAAAATAACTCCAATCTGTCTTTAACACATCCCATGCATTCTGTTTGCTAAATACACCCTGATATAAAACCGTATGTATTGTAAGCAATGTCTTTATATCTTTGTAATAATCGATAGAGCCATAATGAGTTCTCATATAGTAAGGAATAAAACCTGTCTCCCAATCATTGCACTGAATGATCTGAGGCTTGAACCCCAAGAGAGGAATGGCTTCCAGAACTGCTTTGCAATAGAATACAAACCTTTCCATTTCATCATCGTAGTCATATATTCTTTCCCTGTCAAAATAATAAGGGTTATCGATAAAATATACTATATTACCGTTATACTCCGTAAATTCAACTTTACACCGGAATTTTTTGTCTGAAATTTCCACATCCAGCTCACATACCGGCTGAAGCAGGTTTGAGTATTGCTCTCTAATGTTTTTGTATTTTGGCATTATGATACGTATATCATATCCCTTATTTCTTATTGCTTTAGGAAGAAAGCATGCAACATCCGCAAGCCCTCCTGTTTTGGCGAAAGGGTATACTTCTACAGCTGCAAAAAGTATTTTTATATTATCCATACATCCGACCTCTTTTCTTTGAGTTTATAGATTACTGACAAGGTTTTTTATCCATTTACGTGAGTAAACTCTGCGTAAACCGATTACAAACCGTATAATTTCTTCGCATGAGAGAATGATATATACCCAGTATACAGGCAAACCCAGTGCAAATGCTGCAATAAAGCCTGACGGGACACCAAACAGCCATGTTGTAGAGGATTCCATTACAAGTATGAATTTACTGTCTCCTCCGCTTGATAAAATTCCTGAGCCTATTATCATATTTGAAACTTTGACCCATAGGAAAAATGCAAATGCCAGCATAAGATACCCTGCGTACCTTCCAGTCTCTTCGGAAACATTATAAATCCCTATATAGAACTTTGACATAAGTATAATTAATACACCGAGACAGGCAGAAAAAACAATACTGAGTTTTACAAATTTCTTTGCATATGAGAGTACATTATCTTCCTTATTTGCTCCTATTGCATTTCCAAGGATAACAGCAGTAGCACTTGCCAATCCTGACAAAGCACCTATGGTAATTCCTTGTATTGGAGCAGTTATTGCTACAGCAGTATATTCCAAAGTTCCTATTCTGCCATAAATGATGCTGTATACCGTTTCTCCGAGCACCCATAGAAATTCATTAAGAATAAACGGGTATGTTATATTAAAGTAGCTGACTAAAAGTGGTTTTGATACCCCTCTCATCTGCTTAAAAGAAAACGCTGCCGGAAGCTTTAATTTATATGTAACTGCGAGAATAATCAGAAGCTCGACAATTCGTGCTATTACAGTTGATACTGCTGCTCCCTCCAAGCCCATTTCAGGGAATCCAAATCTTCCGAATATAAGTACATAATTAAGAATAACGTCCAGCACAACCCCTGTAATACTAGCAATAACGGGAAGCTTCACGTGTGTAGTAGATCTGAGAACTGCCGAGAACATAACCGTTAGCATAGAAGGAATATAACTGTATCCTACTATTTTGAGAAAAACTGCCCCCTGGGACATTACTTCCTTGTCATTTGAAAAGATCCCAATACAAAATTCAGGAGCAAATACAGACAGGCAAACAAATATTGCTGTAACTATACCACCTGAAAATAAACCTATTCCCATCAGTTGTCCAATTTTTCCAGTTTCCTTCTTCCCCCAGAACTGTGCGGTATAGACGGATACTCCTGCTGCTATTGCATTTAGTACAAACATCAAAATAGTTATCATCCTGTTGCTCATTCCTACTGCAGCAATAGATTTCTCGCCAAGCTGCCCTACCATTACCTGGTCCGCCATATTCAGCAGACTCATAATAACACTTTGAAGCGCTATGGGGATAGCTATCTTTGAAACTTTAGATATGAATTCTCTATTTGAATCCAATGAATTCTTAATATTCGACATAATATTTGATAAAAACAACATTAATTATTCCTCCGGTATAAATTGTGATAATATGATGCTTCATCTGGCTAGACTTTTGAATATCTCATCAAAGCATAATTCTGCCTTGGGTGTATTTCCTGAAGTTCGAATTTTCTGGTTCCCTGAAGTTCTGTATAACCTTCGCCGTCAACAAGTGTAATATTTGAAGCTCCTCCTATTATTAACGGCAGCTGCATCAGAATTATTTCATCGACCAGCCCGTCCTTTATCAGATTCCAATTTAGCTGTCCGCCGCCTTCTACCATGATACTTTCTACTGAATACCTGTTTTCCAGCTGCTTGAACAACTCTTTGAAATCCACGGTATCTTTCCCGCAAATAATGCAATCCTTTTCCATTTTCCTTATAGCATCCATTTTTTCATTATTTGCACAATTTTCTGTAGTGACTATAATAGTCTTTTTTTCATCATTGAAAATATTTGAATCAATAGGTATATTCAAGGTAGTAGTAGGAATAATCCTTATAGGATTCTTATCCTCTTCAAAACGGTTTGTTAGAAACGGATTATCGATTTCAATTGTTTTTCTTCCTACCATAATTCCATCCATGCTTCCTCTGAACTTGTGAATATACTCCATATCCTCAACAGAGAAAAGGCTAAAAAGATCCTTGCTTGAGTGACCGGCCCCTAAAGTAAGCTTACCGTCTATAGAAATCTGACTGAAAATTACTGTCTTCATAATTTATTCTCCTTTCTTAAAATAAAGCGTTGTGATGATTGACTTCCAAAATATATTTTAGTACCGGATTATTCAGCCGGCATTTAGTAATTGAACCTTTTCCTTCATTTTTTCTATCGTTTCATCAATACCTAGGCATCTCTGCCAGAAAAGCTCCTTGCCGAGTTCCATAACAGGCCAAAGATTTTTACTTGTTTCAGTTATAAGAAGAGGATGACTGGCATACATTTCTTCCAGTACAATCCTTTTATTCTGGGATGCACTATTTTTTATTTTCTGGCTGATATTCACATTCAGAGGAATCCTGTCAACTTCATTTAGCCACATCATCTGGCACTCCTCACTCAAAAGGAATTTTCCGAAGCCTAAAAGTTCATCTCTGTACTCCGATTGAAGAGATTGTTCCACATAAACCAACCCCAGAGTAGATGTGGTTGAAGTACATTTCCTGCCGTTTATAGCCGGTATTGCACAAACACCTGCTTTTTCTCCCAGATTTCTCATAATATAGCCGTATGACCACTCACCTGCAATAATTGCTCCTATTTTACCGTCAAAGAATTTCTCCAACATTTCTGTTGATGCGTCAAAGGTTCCAACTATGCCTTGTTTCATCATAGTATCAATAAATCGGAAAGCATCCTTCAAAGCTAAATAGTTGATATTTCCCGGATCACACCCCTTAACCGGCCAGGCGTCAAATGCAGATAAGATTGGCAATATCCAATAAAGCTGGCATATATCAAGTGAAACGGGAATTATTTTTTTCTTTTGCAATTCATCAACTTTTTGTTTAAGTTCTTTCCACTCAAGTAAGCCTGAAGGAAATATATCTTTGTTATAATATAAAACAAGATGATTCCCTCCTATCACAGGAAGACCATACTGTTTACCGCTAAAATTCATTGTTTTTAATGAGTTTTCAGAAATCAAGTCTTTAAAAATATTATCCGGTATTTCAGAAAATCTGCCTGTATTTGCGAAAATAACAAAATCAGATGGAAGAAACGCCATATCCGGAGCTTCATTGCCCCTTTTATCACCTCTGAAATACGCAGTGATTTCATATATGTTTTTAGCGACAGGATTGATTTTTATATAGTTTCTTTCTGAATACATTTTACAGATTTTTTCCAGAACATTTATTGAAATGTCCCCCGGACCGTCAAATTCATGCCATAGAACCAGTTCGTTTACCTTTTTATTTGTTTGCATAATACCTCCAATTAATTGTATTAACTAAAATTTTTAAGAACGAGTGCCTGTCCGGCTTTCATAACCGTACTTCTTATTATTGCAGCAGTATCACCTGCAGTATGAGTATCAGCCAGAACCTCATAAAAGCAGTATTCAGGCATTAAATTCCCCAAATCAATTAATCTGTCATTTTCCATATCCAGGTTAAGACAGCAAAGGATAGTATTTCTACCTTGCTTATAGCCGTAGATAAGTATATCTTCAGGTGAATCAGGAATGATAAGGTTTTCTGGCTTTATATATTCCTTGTATTCCTTCCTCAAAGCACTTAAGCGCTTAAGCAAGAAAACCATAATTTCTGCATTTTCTTTATTCCACTCAATAACCATTTTGTTAAAAAATGCTTTTGGTATTTCTGCGCCGTTTGTATTATCTGCAAGCCCGCAATTTAAAGGCTGGATTTCATTTACTTCGAAGCCTGTAGTAATATAAGGGACACCTTTTGGCATAAAATAGTTAAACATAGCCATATTTTTTGCCAAAAGCACGCCTCCCTCCCTGCTGGTAATACGAGGTGTATCTGCAGTTTCTGCACAAGCAAAAATATGGATTTGAAGTGATGGCAGGCTTTTAAGGTATTGTGTCAGATTTTCCTTGTTTATCCTGGACATAAGATTCCAGTTATTCCCCAGCATTATATTGTATCCGCTTTTTGATGCCTTAATATGATTTTCATTTATCAGATCTTCGCTTATCAGTACTGCATCCGGCTTTATTTCCCTTATCACTTCAAATAGATGGCTTAAAAGTGGAGTTGGAACAGTATGTCCTATATCCACCCTGAATCCGTCGAGACCGTATACCTCCATACCATGACGTATTGCCTGCTCCATCATATTCCACAATCCGTAATTCGGCTGTTCTGCTGGAAACATATTGCACTTAATGGTGTCAAACATGACATAAGGAGGTTGATCCGGCTGTATATATTTTTTCACACTTGGAGTTACATCCATATAAAGTCTTAGAAACGTAATATCCGTCCATATAGGCTGTACATCGTTTATCCAATCCGAATGTGCCGGAGCAGTAGTGATTTTCATTTCTCTTTCAACAAGTTCCAGTAATTCTTCTCCGGTATTGTCACTTCGCTCTTTTAGTTCATTCCATAGTACAGGATTTATAATATCAGGCGAATGAGTGAATTTTTTTAGATGTAAAGGTGTCTCGGCGGAAGTATAAACAATGTCCAGATTCTCAGGAGTACACTCCTGGAAAAAGTCCAGACCGGGAATTTTTGGCGGACAAAAACCCTTGAGTGCGTCTAGTTTTATCCAATAGACCCAGTCGGGATGTTCACTGATCAAATCGCTGTTTACAGCAGTTACGCGAGGAATGAAGTCATGTACTACTTTTATCCCAGACAGATGGCATGCTTCCACCAGAGAGATGAATTCCTGGTCAAGTGAAAAATCTTCCATACCGTCCAATAATGGATCGTGCAGATTGGGGTCCAGTTCAAAAAAGCTTTTTATTGCATATGGTGAGCCAATATCTCCTTTTTGCTTTAATGTACTGTATTTTGTTACAGGCAGCAAATAGAGAATATTCACACCAAGCTCTTTCAAAAAAGGCAGCAGGGCAATTAAGCGCAGAAAAGTACCTGATTCGATCTCATTATCATGGTTGTAATCCCACGCTGTTGTATATCTGACTAATGAATTATAAATTACGCTATCATCCATAGTTGTGTTTTTTGTTTTTTGGCTATTTTCTGAATTATTAAGAATATTCCTGATAGTTGATGAGATATACTCATATGGATTTACAAGTATTTCTCCAGCATTTTTACCTTTAATGTTTTCAAAATGTATACTGTTCCATATGGATGGTATCCAGAACAGTAAATCCGAATTTTTTTCCCGTTTGTCAAGAAAGTTATATATTTGCTCCAGATTATTTGAATTTTTCATAAATTTGTACCCCCTGTTTTTATTGGACCTGCAAATAGTATGCAAAAAATAGCGTAATTTGTTATAACTTGTAATCTATGGGCATACAACAGATATACAAAAAATATATAAACGGACTATGTCCGGAGTTTTCATTCAGAATCTTTGTTTTTGAGATAACTCTTCAGAAATGCCATATTTCTACTTTTTTCATGGACATTTACCTCAATTTGACAATTATTCAAATACAATAAAAATTATTATAAGACTCATTTTTTCGATAATCAACCATAAATTATAATATTTTACAATTTGTTACACAAATTTCAAAGATTAATTTCTGCTATAAGTCCCTCCTAATAAAGGTTTCAATGCAGCATTAAAATTTCAGTTTGCGGGAAATATTTCCCAATAAGTAAATGTTAAACTAAAAATATACCTATAGTCTTATCTGGAAAACCCGGATAAGACTATAGGCTAATATTTGTTACTGCATCAAACAATTGCTGCTAATCCTTTTGTTACTATATATCACATACAGCTATAAATTTTACAGTTAAGTATACTATTTTGTATTTATTAATTCTGCCAATCTACGACTACAGTTCCAGTTCCGCTGGAAGGAGTAGTATAAGTATGGTTTGATCCGCCTTCCCATGTTGCATTCCCTGCTGAATCCTTCTTAATAAACTTAAAGCTTATAGTAGTACCTGCAGGAACGTTTACATCATAGAACCATGTCGGGTACACACCTATAGTACTTGTATTGTTGAATAAAGGTCCTATAGCAGATGCAGGAGCCCAATTACCAAGCTCTGATACGCTACCTACGAGATATACGTTTGTTCCCAATGAAGTAGTAGCATTATTTACCTTGAAGCGTACAGTTACCTGGGTTCCGCTGAGAACTTCAAATTTATCAAAGATATTGCTTGTAGTTCCGCTTGAATTTACAACAGTAACATTGTACAAGCCTGCTGCCAATGTAGGAACTCTAACCTTGATCTGCTCATTATTCCATGATACGATTGTACCGTTTGTAGTACCGAACTTAACCTGACCCGCAGTTGTACCAAAACCTCTACCATCGATTGTTATAACATTGGTTGGTTTGCCCATAGTAGGAGCAGCACTACCAATTATCGGTGTAGTAGATCCGTTAGTATACTGCCATACTCCAACTTCTCCAGCACCTAAATCAAATGCTGTTACAGAACCTGTACTGGAAACTGTTATACTGTTTCCGTTCAGAATACCTGTGAGTACGTCTGTATAAGTTCCGGCCGGAAGTGAAGTTAACAAGCCCGAAATATTATAGCTTGCAGTCTGGCTTCTGTTTACTGCTGTAAGTACTACACTGTTGCCAAATTTGCGTTCATATACGATTACATCATTATTTATCCATTTTTCAGTAGTAGTACCATATGCAAGAGCAGGATTTGTCTTACGGAGAGGAGCTATCTTGCCTATAACCTGATATGCATTGGTAGTTGTGCTGAATGAAGGCATATCTTTACGGTTGTCAGGATCTGTTGAACCTGTAAGATATTGTTCTGTACCATAGTAAATCGTAGGTACTCCGCGTGAAGTCAGCATAATTGCATATGCCTGTGCAACTTTACGCTGATTTGATGATGCAAGTGTGTAGAAACGTGATACATCGTGATTATCGATAAATGTTACCTGATTATTAACTTCGTCAAAATCTGTATTGGTTGATGTAAATAAGGTATTAAGATCATACATGGTACCTGTTCCGCTACCTATTACATTACGTACAGTATTTGCAAATCTGAAATCAAGAAGGCTCATACCGCTGGTATTTGCAAAATCAGTCATTGTAGCATCATTTGTTGTGCCACCATGATACCACTCACCGAAAACAAATACTGGTTTGTTTGTATATATGCTGTTTAGCCAGCTCTTCTGCCAGCCTTTGGGCATATGCTTAACAGCATCAACACGAATACCGTCAACGCCCCAGTTAAGCCATTGGTTTATTGCATCCTTCATATATGTGTCTACAGTACTGTTTAAGTGGTTCAAATCGCCTAAACCATACATGCTGTGGTATATTCCGTTTTCCAAAGTGCTGAAGTCAGTCCAGCTTTCATGATTGAATACATTAGTTGTATCAGTCTTGAATCCGCTGATAAGAGTTCCATTCCTGTATAGTCTTCCGTCTTCAGGGAATACCATTGATCCATATTCACATGTGGAAGTATGGTTTGGAACAAAGTCAATTATAACTTTTAGGTTCTTAGCATGAGCAGCACTTACAAGATTTGCGAAGTCAGAGCTTGAACCGAAGTAAGCATTTGTTTTGAAGAAATCTCTTCCCCAGTAGCCATGATATGATGCTGAATTATTGGAAGGATCGATAGTGGTAATATTCTCCACCGGAGGTGAAATCCACAGAGCAGTTACGCCCATATTTGTAAAATAGTTGTCATTAATCTTATTGATTATACCCTGCCAGTCACCACCATGGTATTTTCTCAGGTTTGTCCTATCAAACAAAGCTCCTGTAGGGTTGTTTGCGGTGTTACCATCGAGAAAACGGTCTGTTATTATCTGATAAATAACATCTGTTGAACAACTTGCAGTGTTTCCGACTGCACCGTCCGATCCTGCAAGAACATACATACTTGATAATACAAGTATAAGAACCACAAGTACCGGGGTAAAAATCCTCATCGCTTTTTTACTAGTCTCGTTCATACATTTACCTCCTATTATTTTTTTGTAGCCCCTAATGGCTTTCCTGATGTTTGATTGCTTAAACGTTTAAGCAATGTAGGTAATATTTCGTATTTACTCTCACCTCCTCTATTCAGGCCTTATTTGTTCTAATAAAATTTGGATACTTGTATTTTTAAAATCCGACAGTATGAATTCTTCTGTCTGATTATGGCCTGTCCAATACCTAATTATCTTTTCTATGCAGCACCGTTAATACTATATTTCATCAAACAAAAACATGTAAGCAATAAATTTCTTAGTATCTGTTCTATTCTCTTGAAAGTCGGTTTTTATGCCGTTACAGATATAGAGTAAGAAATTATTCTTTAGATTTTCAATTATGTAATGCATAGGAGCTTAATGTCAGATTTGGAATATTTTCAATTATTGAATAATTAATTTTATCTAACTGTTTAGTAAATAACATATTTTTCGTTATTAACTAACTATCCATAATATAAAAGGTTATTTATCTCAAAAAAATATAAATATAAATTTGTTTCATTTATAAAGAATTTAATTAATAAAATTAATATTTGAATTTTCTATTTATGATGTAAATCGTATTTTTTTCACTTAAACGATTAAGTATTTTCATTATATAACATTAATATACAATTGTCTATAATATTTCCAAATATTTTTGTATCATATTCCCATAAGTGGGTTTATTTATTATTTATTATGACACAGAAAATTGATATCTAAACGCTTGTAGGTATTTTTTCAGATGTGTTTTTTTCGGGATATAGCAAAAATTAATAGCACCATGATAGTTTAATTCTCATGGTGCTGAATACTTTATTTATACTTTCATACTTTTGCTTCCTGTTTTTCAAGGTTTGTTTCCCACTATATATTTCAAACAGCTTTAGTTATACTCTGATTTCCTTAATTGTTCAGGAGTTATTCCGTATATTTTCTTGAAGCTTTGAATAAAATGCGACACTGAATTATATCCCACCTGAGCGGATACATCACATATCTTTGCATTTCCCTTTACTAAAATATTTCTTGCTTTTTCCATTCTCAATCTGGTCAGATACTGCGAAAACGTCTGACCAGTTTCGTTTTTAAAAAGCTGGCTCAGATAACATGGATTCATAAAATATATGCGCGAAATTTCTTCTAATAAGATATCTTCAGAATAATACTTATTCAAATAATCCTTTATCATTTCAACAATATTGACTTTACTGTCCGATTTTTTTTGAGTAATTCCTATAGCTAATGTTTCAAAAGCTCTTCCAACTTCTTCTTTGATATCCGACAGATTATCAAACTCATCCAAGCTATGCGCATTTATCAGCCTTAAGCCTCCATAGTCAGCATAATCCGTACTGCTGTCTGCTACAATCCTGTTAAACAGCAGAATAAGTGCTGTATATAGGTTTTGAAGGCTGTAAAATGACATATTGGGGTTTTTTCGGATTTTTTCAAATATCTTTTCTATTACTTCTTTAGTTTTTAAATTCTCGTTGTTTTTTGTATAGAAATATATTAGCTTCTCATCATCCTTGCTTAAGAGTTCTTTCATACTAACTCTGTTAATCAAATCTGAATAGCAATAACATGTACTCTCTCCTCCCAGCAAACGGTGTCTTAATGCATATGAAGCTTCATCGTATTGAACTTTGAGTTCTTTTATATCTGTACCGATACTGCTCAATCCTATACTCATCTTCATACAGGTATACTGTTCCAGGATAATTTTAAGTTTATTGGCGTAAACCATTTCCTGTTTTATATCCATGACCTTGTTTCCAAACCTGATTAATATGCACTCATCTTCTTTCTGAAAACTGAAAAAGAAGTAATAGAATTGCTGTTCCAGATTCTCTACGATATTTTTTATAGAGAATTTGGCAGCATTTATATCTCCTGAGTATCTTTGATCTACAACACTATAAAAGCCATGAATCTTTATGTCCAGTACAATATAATTCTGCCGTGCTGACTCAAAATATTTCTCTATGAACTTATTGGATATTTCCTGATCACTCTCGATAACTTTATAAATCTCATTTTCTTTTAAGAATTGATCAGCTGTTTTTAGTTTATAGACTAAATCTTTTGTTTCGAGCTGCTGTTTTTTTTCCTGTTCTATTTCCGATACAGCTTTTGATATAGCTTTATGCAGTACACTTTTATCTATAGGCTTTAATATATAGTCATCAACTCTCAGTTGTATTGCTTTTTTTGCATACTCAAACTCGTTATATCCGCTGACTAGGATAACCTTGATTTGTGAATGTATCTCCTTTAATCTCCTCGCAAATTCCAGGCCATCCATTCTGGGCATATTTATATCTGTTATTACAAGGTGAGGTTTATCTGTATTTATTATTTCCAATGCTTCTTCTCCATCTGATACAGAACCGATGATATTAATTTCTCCAGGATAATCTGATAGCATACCCTTGATAGCATCCCTTATCCATTGCATATCATCAATAATCAGTACGTTTATCATTTAAGCTTCACACTCCTCCACCTCTAAAGGAATCCTGATATAAGCAGTTGTACCGATATTTTTTATACTTTCAATACTGAGTCCATATTTTTCTCCAAATTGCTGCCAGATTCTATAGTGAACATTCTTTAACCCTATATGCTTTTTTTCTTCCGACAGCAGATAAGAGTCGATAGGCTGCCGCAGCTGAGAGTTTATCTCTTTTACTTGTATTTCATCCATGCCTGTTCCGTTATCTGTAACAGCAATAATCAAATCACCGTCTTCTTCGACAGCACTGATTTTCAATAAACCGTATTTATGATTTTTGCCGAACCCATGAACGATAATGTTTTCAATCAGAGGTTGTATGGTAGCCTTCAAAATCTTTTGACTGTTGAACCTGCTATCTACGTCAAAAACAACTATAAACTCCTGAGATAGTCCCAGCTTTTGTATCTGTATATATCTTTTTACCTGCTCTAACTCCTCCTCAAGAGTAATCATCTGCTTTTCCTTCAGATTAAACCTCAGCAGTTCACTAAGATTCTTTGTAACTTCTACTATTTCCGGCTGTTCATTTGTATATGCTTTTGAGCTTATAAGTCCAAGGGTATTATAAAGAAAATGAGGATTTATCTGAAGTTCCAGCGTCAATAGCTCAAGCTTCCTTTTGTTTTTCAGGTACTGCTGTTCTTTCTCAAGCCATTCCTTTGCAGCTTTGACCGTTGCATTGTATGATTCCGTGAGAGACCATAATTCTCTTGTATTGGCTTTATTGATTATGGTATTGAATTCCTTGCTCTTTTTAAAAGCTGCCATTGCTTTTTCCAGCTTGGATACCGGTTTTGATATACGGTAGGCAATATTTGCGCTCAAAACTATTGCTAAAGCAACTATCAGTAGTGTAACTTTCCAATAATCCCCTGAATTTTTTGCAGCACTTTGATTGATAAGTGTCATCGGAACATATTCTACAACAGTAAGCCCCGCATAATCAGAATAACTTGATACCAGCAGATACTTACTGCCTGTTATTTCAGATTTGAAAACAGAATTCTTTTCAAAGGTCAGATTAATAACTTCCTTAAGATCTTCTTCCTTAACATTATTTTTTTCTGAATGGTAAAGAATCTTACTACCGTTATGGACAAAAACACTCATACGGTTATCTGAATTTATATTTTCAAAGAGCTTTTCAAAAATTCTGTAGCTGATATTTGTAGCGATATACCCTAGATACTTGTGCGTATAAGGATCATGACACGCTCTTCCGATAGTTATTACATCTTTTACCGAGCTTACATAATTATAATGTCCTATAAGCATCATGAATAAATCCCTGGGGGCATTATGAGCATGGGCTTCAAGTTTGGCTTTTTGCTCAATGAAAGGATTGGTTTCAGGCGCAAAATCAGGCACACCGTATTCATAACCTTCCGCAGTATGTACAAATACCGACATTATGTTCTCATTTATAGCCATAGCAGTATTCATGTAATTTGTTATTTTGAAATTATTATCATAGTACTCCTTGTCGTATGCTTCTTTTGAAGGTTTCTTGCGTTTGATAATTTTTAGCAGATCTGTATCATATATATAGAAGAACTGCATCCTGTCTATATCGCGAATAGATTTTTCTATATTTTTATTCATCTGATCGGTTACCTGCTGCATGAACTGCACGAATTGAGCCTCTGTTGTTTTTGATATCTGTTTACTGTGGATGAAAACAACAAAAATCAATGGGATGATTATTATAGTACAAAATGCCAGGATCAATTCATATTGCAATTTAAGAGAAGGACCTTTTTTCAGCATAGTTACTCTCCCTCAAAAAACAGCTTCTATATCTAGAATACAATAATTTGAATCTTTTAACAATCAGCCTTTGATAGCACCTTCAGATATTCCGTTTATTATATACTTCTGGCAGAACAGATACAAAATGATTGGTGGAATCAGTGCAGTCAAATATGAAGCAAACGCAAGGTTATAATCGGTAGTATACTTTGTTGTAAAGTTGAACTGAAACAGAGGTAGTGTATAATTATCTATATCCTTGCTCAAAATAAGCAGTGGCAATAAAAAGTCATTCCATATCCACAAAACAGTCAGAACTGCCACAGTTGCTGTTATGGTTTTCAGCAAAGGAAGTACTACCCTGAAAAATACTCCGAAACGCGTACAACCATCAATAATTGCTGCTTCTTCCAATTCCAGAGGTATGTTTTTAATGAAACCACCGTATAAAAATATGTTATTTGGAAAACTAAACAGAATATATAGAAATATCAATCCGGGTATACTCATCATATTGTAGTTTGACACTGTTTTAATCAAAGGAAGCATTAATACCTGGAACGGAATGAACATAGCGATAATAAAATAGAAGTATATAAATTTATAAAAACGCTTACGTTCATTCCTTACAATGAAATAAGCTACCATCGCATTAAAAAGTATTGCAATAACTGTTGCTATTACAGTTATAATAAATGAATTTTTAATAGCCGGCAGATAATTACCCATCTCAATTACTTTTTTGAAATTGTCAAAGTTTAGTGTTTTAGGCAAAGCAACAAAGGATGCCGAAGACTCCTCCATTGTCTTAAAAGGTGTTACTAGTGTAAGATACATTGGGAACAGAATAACAAAGCTTACACATGTAAGGATGAAGTATGTTATTATCTTAGCTGGGTTAAATCTTGATACCATTAGTATTCCACCTCTCTTTTCCTCAGATAAACAATCTGCGTCACTGCTATCAAAACAAACATAATAAACAGTATTACACTGGATGCAGATCCAAAGCCGATTTTTGTAGATGAGTACCCTTTACTGAAAATGAACAGTACGATAGATTCAGTCGCTACTCCTGGTCCTCCGCCTGTAAGTGCAACAATATAGTCGAAAACCGACAGGCCTCCTCTGATATTCAGTATAAGGTTAATTGTTATAGATGGAATAATCAACGGTAATGTGATATTTGTCAGTATCTTACGGGTATTGGCACCCTCCACCCTTGCACACTCATAGATGGATATGGGAACAGTCTGCAAGCCTGCAAGATAGACAACTATCGTCATGGCAATTCCCTGCCACACGTTTACAATTATTATCCCCCACATGGCCAGTTTTTCATCTCCAAGAATATTTGTTTGAAGAGCTGTAATATTCAGTGCCTTTCCGATAGAAGGGAAAAAATAGTAATAAAGGTTATTAAATATATAACCTATTGTTAACAGACTTAATACGGCAGGAAAAAAGAAAATCCCGCGGAAAGTATTCCTGAATTTTATTTTCTGATTTAGCAGTAAAGCTATAAAGAATCCAATGATATTTACAAGTAACGATACAATCACCGAATATTTCAGGGTAAAAATGATTGAATTCCAGAAACGTTCATCTGTAAGAGCATTTTTATAATTGTCCAGACCTATAAATTTATAGTTAATATCAATACCATTCCAATTTGTTAAACTATATATAAAGCCCTTAATAACCGGAACGTGGAAAAACATAAAAAATAATACTGCAAAAGGAACAATAACCAGTAATGGTATACCATCCTCTGCCACTAACTTCTTCAGTGTATATTTTGATTTAACTCTTTTATTAACCGGCTTTACTTTCATTCTGATTCCTCCTGTAACACAAAGGAGATGCTTTTTGCACATCTCCTTTGTATCAATTTTGACAGTACAATTTAAGTTTTGAAGACCTGCCTTACTTCTGGATATCCTTAAACATTTTATCCATCTGTTTTGAGAAAGAATCTACATCTTTCTTTGCTATGTACATCTGAATTAGTTTTGAATACTCGTCATTTGCTCCTGCAGGCCAGAAGTGGTTAGGCCAGTTAAATACTTTTCCTTTTTCGAACATTGACTGCAAACCTTCGGAAGCAGGATCATTAAGTTTTACACCCTGGATTGCCGACAGGTTCTTATCCATATCAGTATACATTTGAGCGATTTCCTGAGAAGCTACAAAAGCTACAAATGTCTTACATGCTTCAGGATTCTTTGTCTTTGCTGCGATGTTTAATCCTACGTCTATACCTGATACTACCTTGACATCATCCGGATTGTTTGTTGCAGGAAGTGCAAATGATCCCAGGTCAATATCTGCTTTTGCCTTCTTTACAGATGGTACAACCCACAAGCCCTGAAGCATCATAGCAGCTTTTCCGTTTGCAAACTCCTGAACACCCTGATCATAGCCTGCACCTTTTGCATCGGGCTGTGCATATTCACAAAGCTTCAAAGTCTTTTCGGAAAGCTCTTTCCATTCCTTACTATCTGCTAAAGTAGCTTCGCCCTTTATTACCTTATCAAAATAATCCTTTGAAACCATCTGTCCCATCAATTCCTGGTTGAATGTAGTAATTGTCCATGCATCTTTTAATGTAAGCTCTATTGGTATGATATTCTTTGACTTAAGTGTTTCACAGACATTAATAAATTCATCCCATGTTGTAGGTACCTGAACACCGGCATCTGCAAAAATCTTTTTATTGTATATTACACCGGCAGCATTCATTGAAATAGGAACTCCATACATTTTGCCGTCAAATTCAAATAGTTTCTGTATTTCCGGAATTGAGTTTTTTACAAACTCTTCGTTTGTAACATCCATGATAAATCCATTCTTTACATAGCTCTTATACTCTTCACTGGTTGGCCATCTGAGGTAAATATCGGGGAAATCGTTGCTTGCTACCCTTGCCTGCATGACCTGAACGTCGTTTGCAGCTGTATTCTGTTTTACTTGGATATCAGGGTACTTTTCATTGAATTTCTTAATTATTGCATTAAAAGTATCAACAGCTTCCCGTTTTGGCTGGAAGAATTCTATTGTCACTTTCTGACTTTTGACTGCCTGCTCGGATTTAGTTTCTTCACTTGATGTTGTTGATTCGTCAGTGGAAGCACCACAACCGGCCGCACTTACGGATAACAGTAATGCAAGCCCTAATGCAAGAAATTTTTTTGCTTTCATTATTTAATCCCTCCGTTTAATTTATAGTTTACGATGAAATAATATCAAAATCAAATAATAAACAATATAATATTTCTTAGTAGTTGTATATAAGATTTTATAGTCATTGTGCCTGCATGTGCAATAAATGGTAATTGCAGGAGTTACTGGTATGCTATGTTATTCATTGCGTACACCTCCTTTTCCAGGCATCAAAAAAACCGCTGCCCCAATTGACAACGGTTTATACTATATATTTATTCTCTTTACTGCCCCAATTCTTAACCTTTAAACGGACTGTTTAACCCTGAGAACCAACCTTTCTCCACCCAATATTTCTTATCAAGCGAAGAATCATTATCATACTTTTTCATAAGCATTTTTCGAACATAAAACATCATTCTGATAATGAAATATGGATAATGTTTTTTCCCTTCCGCTACTTCTTTATAAAATCTGATAGCTTTCTTCTTAATCTGAAATTCTATTTTCTCCTTTTTTTCTGCCTTCATATTCATCCATTCATCCCCAAATGTAGCAAAGCTAAATGAATATATTCTATTTATTCCCCAGTACTTCAAACTGGTACTTATTGTTTTTATCGCATCCTTTGCTCCAGCACCAACTGTTGAAGAAATTATAAAAGCCTTTTTTGAAAACATTTCTGTTTTTGCTCTATGGACAAGAAAAATAAAAGCGAAGTGATCAAGAAACGACTTCATGCACCCACTGGTTTGAAGCGCAAACACTGGAGTTGTAAAAATCAGTGCATCGGCTGAAACCATTTGCTCTAAAATCGGTAGAGTATAATTTGCATGTGGACATTTCTCCTCCCCTTTTAAAAAGCATGCCATACAACCACAACAGAATTCCGGCATATCCTTTGGCAAATAATATTCTACAAACTCTATTTCTCCCTGTTTTTGCATTTCTTCTTTAAATGATTGAGTAGCTCGATATGTATTACCTTTTCGCGGACTTCCATGAACTATTACTATTTTCATATCTATCTCCTATATGCTTTTAACAAAGTAGTGCATCTCCATTTTACCACATACCGACGATAAAACAATTAAAATCTACGGGATTCACTATAGCCCGGAAAATCCTTCTGAAACTCAGGGACGGTTCGAAACCACTGAAAAAGTCATTATAAAATATAACAAATTATACAATAATATGCATAAAGTTATATAAAAATCCCCTCCCAAATGGTATAATTAAGTTGCGACAAAACACACCAAAGGAGGGGATTTTACGTGCTCAAAAAAGAGCAAAAGCAATTAAGCTTGTATTCAATATTATACGATAAAATTCCAAAAAATCATATACTCAAATCAATAAATAATGCAGTTGACTTCAATTTCATAAATGAACTTTTAGAAAACTCATACTGCAAATACTATGGGAGACCTGCAAAAGAACCTGAAATGATGGCTAAATTGCTGATTCTACAGTATTTGTATACTCTCTCAGATGTCCAAGTCATAGAAGAAACAATGGTAAATCTGGCATACATGTGGTTTATTGGTATAAACCCTGAAGAAGAGCTTCCAGACCCAAGCCTGTTAGCAAAGTTCAGAACCCAAAGACTAAAAGAAACAACACTGGACGAGATAATCAAGGAAGTTGTAAAACAGTGTGTTGAAAAAGGAACAATAAAAGGAACTGGGATAAGTGTTGATTGTACTCATACAGAAGCAAATACCATAAAGAAAGTTCCTGAGAGGATTATGAAGCATCTTGCTAAGAAAATTCTCAAAAACCTTAACGAAGAAAATGGGATTATTCCAGAACAGGTAGACGAAAATATTCCAAACTACAAGGAAATAGAAGATCATACGCAAGCAAAAGAAACCATGAAAAATTACCTGGAAAAGCTTATAGCAGAAGTAAAAAGTGAGGCCGATATATCAACATTAACAAAAACAAAAAGCGCAATAGAAAAAGCTGAAGAAATATTGCAAGATAATAAATTCATTCAACAAAAAGGAATACGTTCGTTGGTGGATGAAGATGCCAGAGTAGGCTACAAGTCAAAAACAGAAAGCTTTTTCGGATATAAAGTAGAATTTGCAATGATACCGGAAGAAAGGATAATTACAGCAGTAGGTGTTCACGATGGAGCTTACGTGGATGGTAATGATTATGAAAGATTATACATTAATACTAAAGAATGCGGTATAGAAATAAAAGAAGCATATGGAGACAAAGCGTATTTCAGAAAACCGATACTTGATATATTAGAAAGTGATAACGTGGAAGCAATTATTCCTGTAAGTGAGACAGTGTATCGTGTGGATGAAAGCAGATATAACTATAACAAAGATTCAGACCAATGGTTTTGCGAATGCGGAAACTATACAGTAGATAAGAAGAAAGCTACACGAAAAGATGGGCGGCAGTTTTTAGAATACAAATTTGAAAAAGAGACATGCCTAAATTGTCCAAAACGTAAGGAATGCATCAATGGGAATAGTATAGCAAGGAAATTGGTACTTGGCTTGAATACTCCAGAGTTTTACGAATATAGCCAAAAGGTAAAGGCTCCTGAGTTTTTAGAAAAGTACAAAAAGAGGGCTAGCCAAGAATGGAAAAATGGAGAAATGAAAAGGTTTCATGGAATGGACCGTGCCAGAGGCTATGGTCTTAAAAGTATGCTAACGCAAGCAAAATTAACGGCATTAGCAGTAAATTTAAAGAGGATAGCAAGACTGCTAACCTCTTATTTTGACACAATATGTTATTATATGGTAAATCGGTTTGGAGTTTCGTTAAAAAATCAAAATTGTTTATATGGTGCCAGCTAAAAACAGGCCTTTTTCAGTGGTTTCGAACTGTCCCTATGTATCTAACTAAGTTGATTCTGTGAAATATAAGAAATATTTTTTAATAGAATAATGTTTGTATTGACAAAGGGAGATTTTCATACTATATTAGT